>JAWCLH010000010.1:0-45262 GCA_038851035.1 Thermoplasmata archaeon | reverse complement strand
CCTGGCTCTTGCCCTCATTACATATTCCCTCTCTTCATCAGTGATTAACTTAGGGGATGCCCCGGGCTTTTTAGGATATGGATATTCGCCCCTCTCCCTGATGAGCCATCTGAGCTTTCTCCTTGTGAGCTTCCGCGTGTATTGATATGGTTTTAGGGCTCTTATATTTGGCGAGAGGAAGTTATTTCGGAATTCGACACACTCTCCAATGAATAAAAAATAAATATCACAAATCAAATTCTTGTCGTTCCCGTCCGCCCACGACGCATTGAAACCTCTTTATTGTTTGTACCTGTTTTCCATCGAATGGCCCTGAGACGGTAGACGCTAAAGTGCGCGAACCGTGACGCGTCACGGCGGTGATTCCTCCACCAGTTAAAATGGTTAGCGTCTCACGAATTTCGCTATCTGGCATTTCTCCAAAGGCTATAGCCCCGGGCGCCCCCGCGAAATTTGTGAACACCCGCACCAATAAAATGGTTTTTTTACGAGTGTCTGACCGCGATGATCATATCGGCCCTCCCCTCTTTCGCCCTCCAGTCCATCGGGCTCCCTCGCCCGTCGCTGCGCGATACTGGCCTCGACCATCCCCTCACGACACCCCGCTAGCGTGGAATTCGTCCACCCCCCAACCAGAAAATTATATATCCCGCCACACCCTCTCCGCTCCCGGTGGGTCCGATGGCGCGCAGAAAGGCAAAGAAGGGAGCCGCGAAGAAGAGGGCACACAGGCCGGGCCGCAGGATCGCCCGTGCCGTGAGGATTATCCGGAAGCAGAAGCCCGTCCGCAGGGCGGTGCGCAGGGCCGCGAGAAAGATTGCGAAGCGGCCGATTCCCAAGAGAGTGATCGAGAGGGCGAAGAAGGCCCGCGCGCGCGTGAGGGCCGCGAGGGTCGCCGTAGCGGCAAAAATGAGGGCGACCGTCGCCCCCGCCCCCCCGCCCGAGCCGGCCCCGCCCGCGGAGCCGGAGAAGCTCGGGGGAGAGGAGGAGTAGGCGACTCCGGAGCTCGTACATCCGGGCCCGTCACCAGTGCGCGTCGTGCCAGCCCCATTTTCAATAAGGACCGGAGAGCGGGCCGGGCGCAATTTGCAAAGGACCCGCCGCCGGCTCAGGCTCTCCTGAGCCTCTTTGCGAGCTCCTCGAGGAGCTCGTCCCTTGCGCTCTTTTTCTTGGGCGGAGCTTCATCCACAACGAATATTCTCGACGCCCTCGGAATTCCTAGAGCCTCCTCGGGAACCTTCTCGGCGGGCGGCACGGGTGGCGGCCCGGCGCCGGGCGGGGTCTCCCCGTATTCCCCGGCCTCTACCCCCAGCGGCTCGGGGGCGCCGGGGCCCTCCCCTTTCACGGGGCCACCCTCCCCCGTCCCTTCCGGATGCGCATCGGCGGCCCCCCCTCCCGGCTGAGAAGTGCCTCCGCCCGTCCCAGTAGGCGATTCCTCGGCACGCGGAGCGCCCGGGATCTGCGACAGCCCCTCCCTCAGCCTCTCCAGCTCCCTTATCGCCGCCAGCGCCTCCTCCTCCTTCGTCCTGTAGCGCCTCTCCATTTCCGCCAGCAGCTCCTCCCTCCTCCTCAGCCTCGCCTCCGCCTTCTCCTCCTCCCTGAGCTCCCTCCTGAGCGCCCTGACCCTCGCCCCCAGCTCCTCCTCCTCCTTCCTGAGGCTCTCGATTCTGCCCCTCAGCTCCTCCTCGAGCGCCCTGACCCTCTCCTCCCTCTTGGTGAGCTCCTCGGTTCTCCTGCGCCACTCCTCCTCCGAGACCGCCTGCTTCCCCTTGAGCGCCTCGAGCCTCCTTTCCTCTTCCACCATCCTTTTCTCGAGTCTCTGGAGCTCTTCCTCCCTCGCCCTGAGCCTCGCCTCCATGCGCGCCTTTTCCCTCGCCTCTTGCCTGAGGGCCTCGAGCGCCCTGCGCCTCTCGGCCTCCTCGGCGCGCAGGTGCTCCATCGCGGCCTTTATCTCCTCTTCCTTCCTGACCAGCTCCAGCTCGAGCTCGTGAAGCCTCCTCTCCGCGGCCTCGAGTTCCGCCCTCTTCTTCTCGAGCTCGGCCCGCGCCTCAGCCAGCCTGCTCTCCTCCTCCTCCAGCCTCTGGCGCGCCCCGGCCGCCTCCGCCTCGAGCGCCTCGAGCCTCTTCTGGAGCGCACCCCTCTCCCGCGCCTCCGCTCTGAGGAGTTCCACCGTCTCCCTGTACTTCCTCTCCATTCTCGCAAGCTCCTCCCGGAGCGCCGCCGCCTCGTCCGGGCCAACCTCGACGGGGAGTGCGTCCGGGACGGTCCCGGCCGGCGCGGCCCCGGCGTGCCTCTCCAGCTCTTGCCTCAGCACGTCGATGGAGGCCGGCGACGCCGCCCCCGGGGGCAGGATGCTCTTCATTCTGGCCCAGAAGTCGCTCCCGCCCGGCAGCTCCTGCTCCCTCCCCGCAAAAAGGAGCAGCGCGCCCTCGACCAGCCCCCTGAGCAGGGTCTTGTCCCCGCCCGCCGCGGCGCTCTCGAGAGCGCTCATGAGGAGGTCGGGGCGGGAGCTGACCAGCTCCCTGAGCGCCGAAACCTCCTCCCCGCTCCCCGGGGCCCCGGCAGCCAATGTCGCACCGGGCAAGATAATGCGGTTTCCGGTTAAATAAACCTTCAGTGGACGAAGAGCGCGATCAGGCTCGAGAGGAGGAAAAGAAGGACGATTCCGAGCGCTAGGAGCCTGACGAGCCAGTCCCTCCTAGAGAGCTTCTCCTTCTTCGAGTCCCTCCGCAGCCGCTCCCGGCGGCTCTCCGGAACCCTGCGCGCCATCCTTGAGACCTAGATATGAAGGGCCTAATAGATGTATCGGGAGCGTTCACCCCGGGTACATTATTGCGATCGCGACCACGGTCCCCATTATCGCCTCGCCCACGATCAGACCGGTCGCCATCATGAAGCCGTCGAGCATCCTGAGCGTGCTGCGCCTCTCATCCCAGCCCTCGGCCCTCGCGCGCGGCTCGAGATAGTGCCTCTGCCAGAGGTCCCTGGCCGCGCCGCCGGTCAGGAGCGCGAAGGCCTGCCAGAGAGGGAAGTACATCCCGAGGCCGAAGGCCGTGCCCATGCCGGTCATCAGCTCCATGAATATGCCAATGCAGAGCCCGAAGCCCAGGTAGGCCGCGAGCTGGCCTGCGGTCTGGCCCCCGAGGAGAACCTGGACCATGTAGGCGAACGCGTGGGCCTGAGGCGCGAGAAAGTCGAGCTTCTCTGTTGCGAGGCCGTAGGAGAAGACCGAGGCTGCGACGACCGCGACCACGGCGCCCGGCACGAGCGCCACAAGCATCGCCTTGACCATGTGGTAGGGCCTGTTGCCTACGTACAGCCCGTACTTGAAGTTCGTGATCGCATTGCCGGACATCGATATGGAGCAGGCGAACACGGTCGTCCCGAGAATCGACATCACCGCGATCACTGATGTCGGGGTCCCGGCGAGCCAGAGCAGGAATATAACGATGAGCAGGGCGATGAAGGATGTCCCGGACACGGGCTCGATTCCGACCTCGCCCATCACCTTCACCGCAATCGCGCCCAAAAAGAAGACCGCAGCCGCGAGCACGGCCGAGTAGATGAAGGACTGGAGCGGCGGGTAGCCGCTGAGCGAAAAGGCCCCTCCAACAGTGAGCACCACGACCACAACCATCACTGCGATGTGCGACATCGGCCACTCGTACCAGCCTCTGCCTTCAATGTAGTCCCCGGCCCTCGCGCCGCCCCGGACCGCGCTCCAGACGTCCCTGAATATCGCCCTGAACGAGGGGAGCATCTTGAAGAGCGCGGTGAAACCTCCTCCCAGTATGGCCCCTATCGCAATCGGATTGGAGATGCTCTTGTAGGCCGCCCACGACGCGAAGTTGAGTGTGCTCACGTCGACCATCCCGCCGCCCTGCTGCACCGGCACGTGCATTGCGACCGCGAGTGGTATTATCACGAACCACGAGACGAATGTGCCCAGAGAGACCAGCAGGGCCGTCCTGAACCTCTGGAACCAGCCGATTCCGAAGAGTATCGGAGCGATGTTGTAGCTCAACCAAGTATACTTCGAGTCCGCCTCCGAGAGTTTGATGATGCCCCCGTGGTAGTTCGGGCCGCCGAAGACCGAGTCAAGCACAGAAACACGCGCCCCCTCTTTAGCAACTACGGGCATGTCGCGCAGGAAGGTGTAGACTGCGGTCAGGCCCGCCCATGTCGCGACGAGCTTTATAGACCTCTTCGCGGACTGAATCGCCCCCGTTGTCAGGTCCTTGGCGATGTCAAGGAGCTTCACGCCCGCCTCGAAGCCCGGCAGGGGCAGGGTCTCCTCGACAACCCAGAGCCTGCGGAAGATTATGAAGTACATTATGCCCAGCCACGAGGAAACGATTGTGCACACGAGCGCGAGCGCGGCTGATGGAATCTGGGCCTCGCTTATTATGTGGGTGTAGGAGGAGTGGTAGGTGAGCAGGTATATGGCCGGATACGTGAACACAAAGCCGGACGATATGTACTGGGCGGCTGAGCCGGCGCAGGCGGCGAGGTTGTTCTCCGCGGGCGTCCACCTGAGCCACAGGGCGATGATGAATATGACATACCACGCGGCCCCGACCGCTATTCCCACCTTGAGCCCTACGTACTGGATGATGAAGGCGAAGAAGGTCCCCACGAAAATCCCGAGGGCCATCTGCCTCCAGTCGAAGCGCGAGACCCTGAAGCCCTCGCGCCTGTTCAGCTCCTCCAGGTATTCCTCCAGGACCCCGGTGTTGAAGTTGGCGAAGCTCTCGGTGTCGAGCCACCTGAGCTCGCCCTTCTCGATTCTCTCGAGGCCGAGGGGCGTGGGGGATCGGCGGTAGACCGATGTCCTGACAGGGGGCATCGCTGCTCGATAACTGATGTGAATATATAACGCTTGTTGATTGAGCTCAGGTTATCGAGACCATCACCATCGCCGCCACCATCGCCATCACAGGCTCCCCTATCATCAGGCCGGCCGCGGCCATGTATGTATCAAGAACCTTGAGCGTCCTCTTCCGCTCCGACCATTTCTCGGCCCTTGCGCGTGGCTCCAGAACGTTCCTCTCGTAGAGGTCCCTTAGCGCGCCGCCGAGCAGCATCGGGAGCTGAATCGAGAGGGGGAAGTACATCCCGAGGCCGAAGGCTGTGCCCATGCCCGTCATCAGCTCCATGAAGACCCCTATCGCCATCCCGATTCCGAGGTACTGGAGCACGAGCTCGTTGCTCTGGCCGCCCGCGAGGAGCTGTGTCAGCGTCGCGAAGACGTTGGCCTGCGGGGCCAACAGGTCGAGCTTCCCCGTGGCGAGCTGATATGAGAGGAAGCCGGCGGCGAGAGCCGAGACCACCGCGCCCGGTATCGTAGCGGTCAGGACCGACTTCATCAGGTGGTAGGGCCTGTTCCCGACGTATATCCCGAGCTTGAAGTCGAATATTATGGAAGCAGACAGGGATATCGCCGAGCAGAAGACGGTCGTCCCGAGGAGGGATATTATGACCAGCGTCTCCTTGGGCGTTCCGATAAGGCGGAAGGTGACGATGAGTATTATGAGCACGAGTATAGAGGTTGCGGAGACGGGCGTTGTCCCGGTCTCCCCGAGGGTCTTGACCGCGATGGCCGAGAATATGAAGGTGGCGAAGAGGAGGAGGACGCAGAACACAAACGACTCCACCACGCCGAAGCCCGAGATTATGAGCACCGCCAGAATCGTGACGAAGGCCAGCGCGGCGATGTACCCGATGTGGGCCACGGGCCAGTCGTACCAGCCCCTTCCGTCTATGTAGTCGGCCCCCGCGCCCTTCGCCCTTGTCCCGCGCAGCGCATTCGCGATGTCTTTAAAGAGACCTGCAAAAGTCGGGAGCATCTTGATGATGGCGAAGATTCCCCCGCCGAGGAGCGCCCCGATGCCTATGATGACCGCGATCTTCCTGTAGGCCATCCAGGAGCTGAAGGGGTAGGTGCTGACGTCCAGGAAGCCGCCGGCGTTGATGTCGTAGACCGGCACGTGGAGGGCCACCGCCATGGGGACGATGATGAACCACGTGAGGAATGTTCCCAGGCACATCAGCAGCGCCACCCTGAACCTCATGAACCAGCCCACGCCGATCTGGATGGGCAGGATTGTGAAGGACACGAACGTGTGGGTAGCGATTTCCTCGGGCATTTTTATCTCGCCTGCCTTGTAATACGCCCCTCCGAAGAAGCGGTCGAGGATGGACACACTGGTCTTCCCCGAAGCGTCCTGAAAGACCGGGAAATCCCTGAGGAACGTGAACAGGGCCGTTATGCCGGTCGAGGCGCCCACGATTTTGATGGAGCGCTTCGCGGCCTCGGCGCCCCCGCGGGTTATGTCGTTGGCGATGTCCAGAAGCTTCAGGTTTGGCTCGAAGCCCGGCACGTGCAGGGGGTCCTCGACGAGCCAGAGCCTCCTGAAAAGGACGAAGTAGACCGTTCCCAGCCAGCCCGAGAGGACGGAGGCCACGATGGCTATCCATACCGGCGGAATCTCCTGGACGATGAATATCAGGCTCCCGTCCGCAGCCTTACCTATCGCGAAGTCGGGCGAGTACTTCAGGAGGTAAATCGCGGGGTAGGAGAATATGAATCCCATGCACACCATCGCGGCCGCGTCCGCCGCGGCCGCCACAATATTGATTTCCGAGGGCCTCCAGCGCAGCGCCATCCCGGATAGGTAAATGATGTACATAACCGCGCTTATGCCCATCCCTATCTTCAGCGCCACATACTCGGTTATCGCGGCGAAGGCCGCCCCGACCGCCATCGCCACGATGACCTTTCCCCAGTTCCACCTCGAACGCTCCCAGCTCTCTCGCTGGTTCTTCTCCTCAAGGTATTGCTCCATGACGCCGGTGTTCAGGTTGCTGTACATCTCTGGGTCGAACCACTGGAGGCTCCCCCTCTCGATCGCCTCCAGCCCTCCCGGCGTCGGGGGCTCCCTGTACTGCGGTTGCCGGACCGCCAAGGCCTCGCCGGCGCGGTATCGTGCACGGGGTATATTACCTTAAGCGAGCTGGGCGCCGGAGACCGCCCGCTCCGGCGAGAGCGCGCGGACCGCCGCCTTCCTCGCCTCTTCGATTGCGAGCACGAGAATTCCCGTCCCGAGAATCAGCGCCCAATCGCTCGCGCCCAGCGGCACGGTGTGGAAGAAGGGGTTGATGGGGGGCAGGTAGACCACTGCGAGCTGGAGCAGGAGAGAGACCACGACCGCGACGAGCAGGAAGGGGTTCCTCCGGACCTCGCCGCTGATCGCGCTCCTCCTCAAGGAGTTGCAGTTGAAGACGCTGAACATCTGGTAGACCACGAAGGCCGTGAACGTCAGGGTCTGGGCGTGCCTCGCTCCGGAGCCGCGGCCGATGTCCCACCAGAATAGTAGGAAGGCCAGCAGGCCCATGACGCAGCCGTTGAACGCGACCGCCCTGAGCAGCTCCGGAGTCAGAATCTTCTCTTCAGGGTCCCTCGGCTTCCTCCTCATCAGCGCGGGGCTGCCGGGCGAGAGCCCCAGCGCCACCGCGGGGGGCCCGTCCATCAGAATATTGACCCAGAGAATCTGGACCGGGTAGAGGGGAATCGCCGGCAGGAGCGCCACCGTCGCCGCAAAAATCAGAAATATCGCGCCCACGTTCGTGCTGAGCTGGTACCTGATGAACTTCCTTATGTTGTCGTATATCCTTCTCCCCTCCTCCACCGCTGCCACTATCGAGCTGAAGTTGTCGTCCATCAGGACCATGTCGCTGGCCTCGCGAGCCACGTCCGTCCCGGAGAGGCCCATCGCCACACCGATGTCGGCCCTCGCCAGCGCGGGGGCGTCGTTGACACCGTCACCGGTCATCGCCACGACTTGCCCCCTCCTCTGCAGTGCCCGGACGATTCTGAGCTTGTGCTCTGGCGAGACTCGCGCGTAGACCCTCACATTCTCGACTATTCTTTCGAACTCTTCTTCCGAGAGCTTCTCGAGCTCCGAGCCCGTCAGGACGAGACCGCCGCCTTGGAGAATTCCCAGCTCGCGCGCAACGGACCGGCCGGTGTCGCTCTGGTCGCCGGTTATCATGACCACCCTGATGCCAGCCTCGCGGCACCTGCGCACGGCCTCAGCGACCTCCGGTCTCGGCGGGTCCCGGATGGCCACGAGTCCTAGGAACGTGAGGCCCCTCTCTACGCCCTCGGCCTCGAAGTCACAGCCCTCCGGGAGCTCGCGGGTCCCGAGCGCGAGAACGCGGAAGCCTCGCGACGCCAACGAGGCGTTGAGCTCGATGAGCTCCTGCCTGAGCTCCGGTGTTATCGGGAGGGCCTTCTCCCCCTTCTGCACTGCGCCGGCGAGCTCGACAAGGACCTCGGGCGCTCCCTTGACGAAGGCCCTGACGCTCCCGCCGATTCTGTGCACGGTCGTCATCATCCTGCGCCGGGGGTCGAAGACCTTCTCGCCGCAGCGGAGGTGGCGCTGCATGAGCTCGCGGGGGTTGAGGCCGGCCTTGCCCACGACACTGAGCAGGGCGCCCTCGGTCGGGTCACCAATGACCTCCCACCGCCCGCCCCTTTGAACGAGATGGGAGTCGTTGCACAGGGCCATCACAAGAAGAGCATCGACCAGCGGGGGCCCGGTTGCGTCCGCCTCCCTTTCGCCATCCAGAATCTTGCCCTCGGGCCCGTAGCCTGTCCCGGTCAGGGTGTACCTTCTCCCGCCGATGTGCATCTCGGCGACCGTCATCTCATTCCGGGTCAGGGTACCGGTCTTGTCGGTGCAGATGAATGTCGTGCTTCCGAGGGTCTCGACCGCCATCATCTTCCTGACGACAGCCTTCCTCGCAGCCATCACCTGCATCCCGACCGCGAGGGTGACGAGCGTGACTATCGGAAGCCCCTCTGGAATCATCGCGACCGCTAGGCTCACGGAGAGCAGGAAGCTGTCGACCAGCGGCGAGTGGGTCCGGGCGAGGCGGTCGAGGAGGAAGAGGACCACGACCGCCGCGATTGCGATCACGCCGAGCTGCCTGCTGAGCGAGGCCAGTCTCTTTTGGAGGGGCGTGGGCTCGTCCGTCTGGATGTGCCGCGCGATTCTGCCCATCACGGTCTCCATTCCCGTCGCCACCACTACGGCCTCGCCCCTCCCCCGGGTGACCACGGTACCGGCGTAGACCATGTTCACCCTCTCCTGGAGCATGGCACCCTCCTCGATGACCGCGTCGGGCTCTTTTCGCACGGGCACCGACTCCCCGGTGAGCATCGACTCATTCACCTCGAGGTTGTGGGAAGAGAGGACCCTCGCGTCGGCGGGGACCTTGTCCCCCTCCTCGAGGAGGAGGATGTCCCCGGGAACCACCTCCGCCACGTCGAGCTCGAGCGCCCTCCCCTCCCTCCTGAGCTTGGCCTTGGGGCTCGTCAGCTTGCGGAGTGCGTCCATCGCCTTCTGCGCCTTCGACTCCTGTATAAAGCTCATAAGGGCGTTGACGAAAATCACTATGAATATCACGACCGCGTCCGTCACGTGCGACTCGCCGAAGAACACGGTCAGCGCCAGCAGAATCACAATGGCGGCTATCAGCATCAATATGGGCGCGCTCGCGAATTGCATAGCGAACCGCCTCAGCGGCCCGGGCCTCGGGGCCTCGCGCAGGAGGTTCGCGCCATATCTCCCGAGCCTCTCCCTCGCCTCCTCCGCGCCCAGGCCCTGGAGCCTGCTCCCTAGCCTCTCAAGGGCCTCGAGCGGGCCGAGGGTGTGCCAAGGGAGGTCGGCCACGGAGCTGAAATCGCCGCCGCAGTATAAATAACCGATTGGGCAGGGCGCACTATTCTCGACAGATTTAATAGACGCCCGGCTCATTACCGGAGAAAGTCGTGGAACGGGGCCGGGTGCGGCGATTTGTACGACAAGGCGCTGGCGGTGGCCATACTCGCGGCCTGTCTTGTGCTCATCGCCACAGAGAGAATTCAGAGGGCTTTGGTAGCGATGATGGGGGCGATGGCAGTGCTGGCTCTGGGCATCCTGAGCCCGGAGGACGTTCTGGACCCGCGCGGCCCCGTGCATTGGGAAGCGCTGGGCCTGATATTCGGGATGTTCGTCATGATTCATGTGCTCAGGGAGGTCGGATTCTTCAAGTGGATAGGTTTGAGGACGCTAATGATGGCGCGGTTCAGGGTTCTCAGGCTCTTCGTCCTCTTCTCCGCCCTCTCGGCCTTCCTCGCCGCCTTCATGGACAGTATAACGGTTCTAATGTTTATGGTCTCCCTGACCATGGAGATAACCAGAATTCTCAGGGTCTCCCCGCTCCCCTTCATCCTCGGCGAGATCACCTCGGCCAACATCGGCGGCAGCGCCACTATGGTCGGAGACCCGCCCAACATCGTCATCGGGACGGCCCTCCACTACTCCTTCAGCGACTTCGTCTTAAACACGGGACCGCTGGCGGTGGCGGCGTTCATCGTGAACCTTTTTGTCCTCTACCTGTGCTTCAAGAGCACATTCGCGAGATGCAAGGTAGACTCCGTCGAGTTCATGAAGGCCTTCAGATACCTCAGGCCCCCCCCGAAGACCGCGATAAGGGACGCCAGAACGATGCACATCACCCTGGGCATATTCATATTCTCGATGGCCCTGCTCGTGCTCCACAACTTCCTCAAAATCTCAGTGGCCTTCATCGGAATTCTCGGAGCCGTCCTCACGATGCTCTCCAGCGGCGGAAAGTTCCCGGACATGCTGGAGAGGCTTGATTACAGGACGATAATCTTCTTCGGGGGCCTGTTCATCATCGTCGGGGGTTTGGAGAGGACGGGCGTCACCGCGGACCTCGCGGGCGCGATAGGTTTTCTCTCCGGCGGGAGCACTGCCCTCGCCGTCACCATCATCCTGTGGACCGCGGCCGTGTTCTCGGCCCTCATAGACAACGTCCCCCTCGCCGCCGCCATGGTCCCCATCATCCGCTCCCTCTCCGGGAGCACGGGCATAGGCCTCGGGGCCCTCGCGTGGGCCTCGTGCCTGGGCTGCGACATCGGGGGCAGTGCCTCGCCCATCGGGGCCTCGGCCAACATCGTCGGCCTCTCGCAGATGGAGAGGTGCGGGGTGAGGGTCACGTGGCGCGAGTACTGTGGGGCCGCGGTTCCCGCGACAGTCCTGGCCCTCATCACCTGCAATATTCTTCTCGTCATCAGGTACGCTCTTTAGGGCCCCCGGGGCTCTTTCATCTTTTTTTCTCCAGGCACGCGCCCGAGGCCGGAGCGGGCTGGGAGGGGTGGGCCCTCCTGAAGGCCCAGACAAGAAGGGGCGGCGCGAGGAGCGTGGTCGCTATGGACATGAAGACGACCACGGTGAACATGCTGTTGGGAATCGTGTGGAGGGATAGGCCCACCATCGCCACGATAATGCCGACCTCGCCCCTCGGGACCATCCCGACCCCGACGACAACGGCGGGCCCCGGGCCGAGCCTGAGCGCCGCGAGGCCGCAGCCCACGAGCTTCCCGACGATTGCGAGAATCGTGATGACGACCGCCACTCCTATCACGGGCTGGAAGTCGGAGACGTGGACCATCAGCCCTATATGTACGAAAAAGAACGGCGCCAGGAGGTCGTTGACCGGGTCCATCTTCTCGCGCAGGTGGTACCTCTCCCTGACCTCGGCGAAGGCCATTCCGGCCACGAAGGCCCCGATTATCGCCGCAAGGCCCAGATACCTCGCCACCGCCGAGAGCCCGAAGCACAGCACCAGCGCGACGACGAAGGGGGCGTTGCGCTGGCGGAGCGCGGCGAGGTGGTCCCTGCGCGAGCCCCGGGCCGGCGCCCTGCCCCGCGCGGGGGCGTCGCCGCCCGCGAGCCTGCGCACGATTCTGCCGCCGAGCAGCATCGCCCCGACCACGAACGCGATGGCTATCGCTATCACAAGCGCCGTCTCGAGCAGGACGTGCTCCCCGCTCTCTAGCCGCGTCCGGTCTCCGCCCGCCATGCCGCTGACGATGGTCAGGACAATCATTCCGAGGACGTCGTCTATCACGGCGGCCCCCAGAATGACCCTCGACTCAAGCGCCCCCGTTACCCCGAGGTCGGCGAGCACGCGCGCCGTTATGCCCACGCTCGTCGCGACCATCGCGGCCCCGATGAACATCGCCTCGCTGTAGGAGCCGTTGATAGCGAGGATGTACGCGAACCCCAGCCCGAAGGGCACGAGCACCCCGAAGACCGCGACCATCGTAGAGACGATTCCGACCTTCGAGAGCTGGTGGAGGGGCGTCTCGAGCCCCACGGAGAAAAGGAGAATCATGACCCCGAGCTCCGCAAGGAACTCGAAGTACCCCATGTTCTCTTTCAGGTGTAGCATGTCGAAGACGAAGGTGTTCGCCACGACGATGCCGACCAGCAGCTCCCCGACCACCGGGGGCTGGCGCAGCCGCTCGAAGAGCTCGCCCGCGAGCTTCGCCATGAAGAAAATGGCGAATATCTCGACGAAGACTATGCTCTCCATCGGCCTCCGGCCCACGTATCGCCGACATTCAATATAATATTTCGCCGGAGCGGTTGGCCCCCGGGGCGGGGGAACGCATCAGCGAGCCGGCGGGGGTGCCGGCTGCCAAGCGGCCAGCCTCCTCTCCGCCCACTTCACGATTTCCATAATGATGAAGACCGAGAGGCCGATCGCGAACACCCTTGCCCACGAAAGGGCGCCGACGGGCGCGGTGGCGAACGCGGCGTTCATCGCCGGAATGTATGTGATCGCGAGCTGGAGCAGGACCATGGACGCGACCCCGATGTAGGTCCAGCGGTTGGAGAGCACGCCGACGCGGGTCATGGGGTGGGTGAGCGAGCGGCAGTTGAAGAGGTAGAAGAGCTCGGTGAACACGACCACGTTAACGGCGACGGTGCGGGCCGCGGCGACGCTCGCACCCTCGGAGAGCTCGTGCCAGAAGAGCCAGTAGGCACCGGCGAGCATGAGACCGCCCACAAGGGCCGTTCTGGCCAGAAGGGCCCTAGTTATTATCGGCGCGGCGGGGTGCCTCGGGGGCCTGCGCATTATGTCCGGCTCCTTCGCCTCGAGCGCGAGCGTGGTGCCGAGGGCGATGGCCGTGGTCGTGTTTATCCAGAGTATCTGAGCGGGTGTCACGGGCAGCTGGAGCGCCGCGAGCACCGCCGCCATGATCAAGAGCCCCTCGCCCACATTAGTCGGGAGGGTCCAGACGATGAACTTCGTGAGGTTGTCGAAGACACCCCTGCCCTCCTCCACAGCCGCCTCTATGGTGGCGAAGTTGTCGTCCAGGAGCACCATGTCCGCGGTCTCTTTGGCGACGTCCGTTCCGCTCAGGCCCATCGCGATTCCGATGTCGGCCCTCTTGAGCGCGGGGGCGTCGTTCACGCCGTCGCCCGTCATGGCGACCACCTCGCCGCGGGACTGCAGCGTCTCCACGAGCCTGAGCTTCTGCTCCGGGCTGACCCTGGCGAAGACCGCGGTTTTCGCGGCCCGTTCCGCGAGCTCGCCATTGCCCATCTCCTGCAGCTCTCTGCCGCTCAGCACGCTCAGCTCACCGCCGTCCCCTCTCCCGAGGCCGATTCTGCGGGCGATTGCGGCCGCCGTGAGCGCGTGGTCGCCTGTGACCATCTTGACCTCTATCCCGGCCTCCTTGCACGCCCTCACGGCCCTGATCGCCTCGGGCCTCGGCGGGTCGATCATCGCCTGTAGCCCCAGAAAGATCCATGAGCCCCGCAGGTCCTCAGGCTGGAGCCTCGTGTGCCCGGCGGGAAAGTCCTTCGTCGCCAGTGCGAGGAGGCGGAGGCCGCTCGCAGCCATCCCTTCCGCCACGGCCCTCACGGCCCTGGGGTCGAGAGCCGCGGGCCTGCCGTCCGGACCCATCGCGCCCGAGCAGCGCTCGAGGACGACCTCCACGGCCCCTTTCATGTACCCTCTCGTCCCGTGGGGGAGCCCGTGGAGGGTCGCCATGTACATCCGCTCCGGCTCGAAGGGAATGACATCGACCCTCGGCATCTCCCTCGCGAGGCGCTCCGGCGCAAGGCCCGCCTTCCCGGCCGCTATGAGCAGGGCGCCCTCTGTTGGGTCCCCCCGGACCTCGAGCCGACCCCCCTGCTCGATCAGCCCGGAACTGTTGCAGAGCGCGCCGGCCCTCAGGCACTCGGCGAGCGCCGCGTCCTCCCTGACGGCATCCCCGCCGGGCCGGCCCCCAGCCCTCCGGAACTCCCCCTCGAAAGAATTCCCGGCACCGGTGACCTCATACTCCCCCGCCACCGTCCAGACCCTCTGGACCGTCATCCGGTTCTGAGTCATCGTCCCGGTCTTGTCTGAGCAGATCACTGTGGTGCTGCCGAGCGTCTCGACGGCCGGAAGCTTCCGGATGATCGCGTTTCGCCGGGCCATGCGCGAGACTCCTATGGCCAGCGTTATGAGAACGGCTGCGGGCAGGCCCTCGGGTATGACAGCCACAGCCAGAGCTATGGAGGTCATCAGCATGTCTATCACAGGCTCCCCCCGGAGGGTGCCGATGGCAAAGGTGACGATGGCGAGCCCCAGCACAAGCACCAATAGAAGTCGGCTCAGCTGGGCGATCTTGCGCGTGAGGGGGGTCTCGAGGCTGACGGCCCTCGTTATGAGCTCCGATATCCGGCCGACCTCGGTGTCGTCGCCCGTCGAGACGACCACGCCGGTCCCGCGGCCCGAGGTCACCAGCGTCGAGGCGTAGGCCATGTTGCAGCGGTCGGCGAGCACCGTATCGGGCCGGAGGGCGCAGTCCGCTGACTTGGGCACCGGGACGGACTCGCCCGTCAGGGCGGCCTCGGCGATCTGGAGCTCGCTCGTCTGGAGCAGGCGGAGGTCCGCGGGGACGCGGTCGCCGCTCTCCAGAACTACGATGTCGCCCGGCACCAGCTCGGTCGCTGGCACGCGCCTGAGCCGGGAGGAGCGCAGGACCGTCGCCTCCGCCGTTATCGTCTTTGCCAGCGCCTCTATCGCGCGCTCCGCCTTCGCCTCCTGAACGAACCCGACGACGGCGTTGACCAGAACGACGGCGAGAATCACAGCGGAGTCGACGTACTCGCGGAGGATCGCGGTCACCACCCCCGCGACGAGGAGAATATATATCAGGGGGCTCTTGAACTGCATCAGGAAGCGGACCACCGGGCTCTTCTTTTTTCTCGGCGTGAGCTTGTTGGGGCCGAAGCGCTCCAGCCTCCTCCGGGCCTCGGAATCCTCGAGCCCCCGGTCGGGGCTCGTGCCCAGCAGCGTGATTACCTCGTGCGCGGGCAGGTGGTGCCAGTGCTTCTCAAGGAGCGTTTCCATCGCCGTCTCTCCCGGCCCCGGTGAATTCGCCGCCGGGGTCGGGGAGCAATGGCGAACCCCCTTATTAGCGTTGCCTACCCATAGCGGCCCCGGAACTCTGGAAAAGCTATTTAACGGGCCAGATGAATTCCTCGCGGATGAGGCTCTCCCGCCCCCTCGTTCTCGCACTCGTTGCGTTTATTCTGGCAGCGCTCCTCCCCTCCGCCTCATCGGCTCTCTCGGAGCCCGTGGCCGTGCTCGAGGTCCTCCCCGCGGCCCAGAGAGTCGGAGGCGCTTTCACATTCCGGGGTGCGCTCTCCTATTCTCCGGAAGGGACCGTCGTTGCGTACGATTTCAGTTTCGGGGACGGGAACTCGACGGGGTGGGTCGGCACCCACACTGTGCAGTACACATATGAGAGGCCCGGGAGCTACACGGTCAAGCTGCGCGTGCGTGACGATCAGGGCGGGGTGAGCAAGGAGACCGAGAGCACTGTGGCGGTGCTCCCGCCCAACCGCACGCCCACCGCGGTCATCGCGATCGACTCGAGGGAGTTTCCCAGGGGGGCCGAGGTCAGGGTGGACCTCACGGGGAGCTCGGACCCGGAGGGCGACACGCTCCTGTACTACGTGGACTTCGGCGACGGAATCGACTCCGGCTGGACCTACAACCCGATTCTTTTCCATACCTACTCCATAGCGGGCGAGTACAACATCAGCGCCAGGGTCAAGGACATGGAGGGGGCCGAGAGCGCGCCGGCGCAAATGAAGGTTAGAATAGTCGAGGCCGGGCTCCTCTCCAAGGACCTGGTGCTCCTGATATTCATCTTCGTAGGCCTCGTCATAATGGTCGGATTCGTTGGGAACTTCATTTTCAAGAAGTACGGAGTACCGGACGTCCTCTCCCTCCTCGTACTGGGTCTCATAGTTGGCCCCGTCTTCCAGCTCGTCGATGTCGCGTTGCTCAGCAGGTTCGCCCTCTTCTTCGGCGGCCTTGCGCTCATGATTCTCCTCTTCGACGGCGGCCTCAACCTCCCGCTGAGGAAGGTTGTGGGCGAGGCCCCGCGGGCCGCGGCTCTGGGGTTCCTCGGCTTCCTCTTCACGATGGGTACGGTCGGAATCTTCATTGGCCATTTCCTATTCGATGGGAGGTGGTCCTACGGGCTCCTTTTGGGCGCAATCATAGGAGGAACGAGCGGAGCCATCGTCCTGCCCCTCGTGCAGAAGCTCGACGTCAGCGACGAGATCAAGACCGACCTGAGCATAGAGTCGGCCCTGACCGACGTGCTGTGCGTCGTCGCGGTCATCGCCATAATTCAGGTAATCGTCCCGAGCTCCGGGGCGGGGATGGGCCCGTCCGAGATCGCGAGGTCGGTTCTGTCCGCGTTCACGATAGGCGCCTTCATCGGCGGCATACTCGGCGTGCTCTGGGTCTGGGTGCTCAGGAAGATAGAGAAGGCCGAGTACGGCTTCATGCTCACAATAGCGGCGGTTTTCATCGTCTATTCACTCACCGAGTGGTCGCAGGGCAGCGGGCCCGTGGCGACGCTGATATTCGGCCTCGTGCTCTCCAACGGCGAGCCGATCGGCCGTCTCCTGCAGATGAGGGAGGCCGCCACGGTGACGACGGCGATGAAGCAGTTCCACTCGGAGATATCGTTCTTCATACGCTCGTTCTTTTTCGTCTATATCGGTATGATAATCTCGATCAAGGACGTCTGGACGGTTCTCTGGGGGCTCCTCATCGTCGGCGTGGCTGTGGCGGCCAGGTATGCCGCAGTTAAGCTCGCCCTCTTCCGCAGCACCTTCTCCGACAGGAGCGACCTGTTCACGGTCCTGATGCCGAGGGGTCTCGCCGCGGCCGTGCTCGCGATGATGCCCCTGCAGTACGGCGTCGAGAATGGCGTGGTTTTCAAGGAGCTGGCCTTCGTGGTGATTATCGTAACTGTGATAATAACGACCGTGGGAGTCCCGCTGACGCAGAGGAGGAGGGCCGCGGCGCCGGCCGCACCCGCGGGGTCATCCCCCGCGCCCCCGGGACCCGCCCCGCAGGCGACCCCGCCAGCGGCGGTCCCGGAGCTACAGGCCCTCCCGCCGCCCGAGGCGCCGGAGCCCTCGTATATTTCCGGGCAGGAGCCGCCCATTTACGGAGAACCGGCGCCGGCCCAGCCGGTCGACTGGGGCCAGCCGCCCCGGAGCCCGCCACCGGTGCAGCCGATTCAGACGGCTGGGGGCCCCGGCCCCCAGAGACCGCCCGCTCCACAGCAGCCTGGGACGGCCGCCCAGCCCCCTCCGGCCCGCGCGCCCGCGCCGCCGGGGCGTCCCGCACCCCATGCCCCTCAGGCCCCCATTGCGCGTCCCGGAGAGCGCGGGGGTAGCTGAGCGGGTCCTCCCGGCGCCACCGAGTGGCTCCTGGCTGGGGGGTGGCACCCGCGCGCTCCGGTCAAAAAAATACATATGGGATGACGGCAATCAGGTCCATCCGGCCATCAGGGGGTTTCTTTGAAGGAACTTCTTGCGCTCACGCACGACGAGCTCGTCGAAGAGCTCTGGGCAGCGGACCCTGAGGTTCACCGAATTCTTGTTGGCTCCGGAGACCTGCACGAGGCCAGGGACAGAATATTCGACCACCTCAACTCGCTCGAGAGGCACTACTTCAATATCTACTCTGACAGGCACTACAAAGATATGAGCATCGCGGAGAAGAACAACGCGAAGCAGTGCATCCGCGTCCTAAAGAACTTCATCAGAACGGAGAACGAGCGCCTCACGGGGGCCTCGTGCCTTCAGATTCTCCACGCCCTAGCGAGGGGGGAGAGAAAGGGGGAGGAGGCGGGCGCGGGCTTTCTCTGGGAGCTGATCTTTCTGCTGAGGGGAATTCACGGGCATTCGGGAATCGCCTCCGCGGACCTGTCACCGGGAGGTGAGAGGCGGCAGAGCGGGGCCCTTCGCTCCTCCGAGCTCGACGGTTACTCGGCGATGATGGACAGATGGATGGCTAGGTACCCGAGCGGCCTCGACGCGGGGGTGGTGAGGGCCCGGGAGGAGACAAAAAGGGCCGTGCTCGATTATTTCGGTGCTCACCCGGAGGACTGGGAGAGCTACCGATGGCACATCAGGCACATCATTGACGACCGGGAGACCCTCTCGTCCATTGTGAGGCTCGAGGAGGACGAGCTGGAGGGGCTCAGGCTGGCGGACGAACTCGGCGTGCCCTACCAGCTCACGCCCTATTATCTCTCGCTCTTCAACAGGACCGGGAGGCGCGATTTCGACCGGGGGGTCAGGGCCCAGGTGCTGCCCGGAGAGCGCTACTGCAGGAACCTGAAGAGAATGCTCGAGAGCGGTGACGACCTCGACTTCATGAAGGAGAGATGGACCACTCCGATTCCGGGCGTCACCAGGCGCTATCCGCAGATTCTGATAATCAAGCCCTTCGACGCCTGCCCCCAGATATGCGTCTACTGCCAGAGGAACTGGGAGATAAGGAAGCTGCGGGAGGCCAGGCTGGACCGGGCGAAGGTAAAGAGGGCTCTCGAATGGGTAAGGGGCAATGAGGCGATAAAGGAGGTCCTGGTCACGGGCGGCGACCCGCTCGCCCTGCCCAACAATGCACTGGAGTGGGTGCTGGGGGAGCTCGCGGAAATCGAGCACGTCGAGAGAATTCGGATAGGAACGAGAACGCCGGTCACGCTGCCCTTCAGAATAGACCGCGGCTTTCTGAAGCTCCTCAGGCGGTACCACGAGTGGGGGGAGAGGGAGGTGTGCATCGTGACCCACTTCGAGTATCCCTCGGAGCTCACGCCCGAGGCCCTCGGGGCCATTAAGAGGCTCAGAGCGCTTGGAATCTCCGTGCACAACCAGCAGGTCTTCACCTACTACAACAGCCGCAGGTTCGAGACCGCGAAGCTGAGGAGGGTGCTCAGGCTGTGTGGAGTCCTGCCCTACTACACCTTCAATACCAAGGGCAAGGACGAGACCGTGGACTTCAGGGTTCCGCTAGCGCGCATAGAGCAGGAGGTTGCCGAGGAGGCAAGGCTCCTGCCGGGCGTTATCAGGACCGACGAGCCCGTGTTCAATGTCCCGCGACTGGGCAAGTCCTACCTCCGCGCCTGGCAGGACCACGAGCCGATAATGCTCCTGCCCGACGGGAGAAGGGTATACAGATTCTATCCTTGGGAGGCCCGCCTGGCTCCTTCGGAGGACTACCTGTTCACCGATGTGTCCATTTTCGACTACCTGATGAGGCTCTACAGGGACGGCGAGGAAATCGAGGACTACAGGACGATATGGTACTACTTCTGAGACCCGGACCAATATCTATAAATAAAAGTCAGGGCTTCGTAGTATTCCCTTAGGAGAGGTTGAGAGGAGTTGAGCATAGCATCTTCCATTATCGGCATCGCGAGGGGCGTGCCACGCGTCGCGATGTCCGCGGCGCGGGACGTTTATGTTGAGCTTAGGAAGTGGCTGAAGGGTAGCAAGCGGCTCGACGTCCTACCCGGGAAACCGACTATAACCCACGTCCAAGGCGTCGCGGTCTTCGTGGTCTTTATCGTCGCCCTTGCGGGAATGTTCTCGTATCAGGCCTCAAGCATCGCTCTGGGCCAGATTCCGGTGCAGGGCGGGGGAGGAGGGGGCGGGAGGCCCGTGAGCTACGAGGGCTGGGAGCTGCAGAAGGGAACCGCCTCGTCCAGCGGCAATGTTGAAGAGAACAGCCAGACCGCCCCCGAGACCCTCCAGATAACCGAGAGGAATCTGGCCGAGGTCAGGTTCACCCTGACCTGGCGAGACGAGCCCGACCAGTACCCCCTCCACACGAACAAGCCCGACGAGCTAGGGATAAAGGTCACAACACCATGGGGCGAGAACCGCAGCGCCTCCGGGAAGAACGCCTACGACCCGGCCGGGGGCACTGGAACGGTGACACTAGAATTCACGGTGACCCAGCATAAACTGAACGGCGACAATGGGACTGGCGACTGGCAGTTCGCGATTTTTGCGAAGGACTGCGGGAACCACACCCCGCGCAGAATCGGCCTGCTCCAGTGGCTCGACAACGGCAACTCGTACGAGCTCTCAATAGAGTGGTCCTTTTATGTGAAGCCTGCGAAGTAGCCTCTGGAATAGCTTTATTTTAAAATCCACGGTTATTGGTTGCGGATGATAAGGAAGAACCCGAGGTGCGGGTGCCACAGAAGGCGGAAGCGCAGGGCGGCCGTCGTGGCCTGCGACGTCCTTCTGGCCATCTTCATTCTCGTCTCAGCAGCGCTTTTGACCGTCTACATCGTCCTCCCCCGCTTTGGAATCCGCCCTGACCTCACCGTCATCACAAGGACCTCCCTGAACGGTGTCTACCTCGCTGCGGTCATGGTCCTCCTGAATGTGTTCTGGGCCATCTATTACGGCTGCCACAAGTCCGCCGCGGGGGTGGGACTGAGCGTCGCCACGGCCTTCCTGGTCGCCCATGCCTACGGCCTTTTCTGAGTTCCAGATAGAAACGTATTTGAATGACTACTCTATTTGACCCTTACCCCGGAGGAGACGGAGTGACTGAGAAGACGAAGAGCGAGCCGGAGCCGGCGCCAAAGGAGACTGCGGCGCCGCCCAAGAAGAAGAAGGAGGAGCGGGGCAAGGAGAAGAAGGAGGAGACGAAGGAGGTCAAGCCCCGCGTCACCAGGGAGCATAAGCCAGACTTCAAATACATCGTGCGGCTCGCCGAGACCGACCTCAACGGCGAGAGACCCATCCAGCTGGCCCTCGCAGACATAAGGGGGATAGGCGTCAGGACCGCCATCCTCATCGCCGACAAGGTCGGAATTCCACGCCGCACCCCGATCGGGGACCTTAGCGACGAGCAGCTCGAAATGGTCGAGGATGCCCTGAACTCCCTGCACGAGTTTGCCCCCCCCTGGATGCTCAACAGGCAGAACGACCTCGACA
This sequence comes from Thermoplasmata archaeon, assembly GCA_038851035.1. Taxonomy (NCBI): domain Archaea; kingdom Methanobacteriati; phylum Thermoplasmatota; class Thermoplasmata; species Thermoplasmata archaeon. Next base: position 24,074 of record JAWCLH010000010.1, on the reverse strand, counting down.
CGGGCGCGGACGTTCAGGTCATCGGCCCGGAGCTCCAGGTCAGCGTCATGGAGGACATCGGGCTGATGAAGAAGATCCGTTGCTACAAGGGCATCCGGCACGAGACCGGCCAGAAGGTTCGCGGACAGAGGACGAAGTCCAACGGGAGAACCGGTCTCACAATTGGCGTCATGAGGAAGGCCGCTATGGCGGCCGCAGCAGCGGCCAAGGCAGATGAAAGCAAGAAGAAGGAGGAGAAGCAGAAGAAGTAGGGAGGCGGGTGATTGGGGGACCCGAAGTTTTCAAGGAGGAAGTACGACACTCCATCCCATCCGTGGCAGGCGAGTAGAATTCAGGAGGAGAACGAGATTCTTAGGAAGTACGGGCTGAAGAATAAAAGGGAGGTCTGGAAGGCCCAGTCCTACTTGCGCGGGCTGAGGAGGCAGGCCCGTGAGCTCCAGGCCCGCCTGAGGACGAAGGACCCGCAGGCTGAGAAGGAATTCCGGAATCTAATCAAAAGAGCGGCGGACCTCGGGCTGCTCCCCCCGACCGCCTCCCTTGACGATGTGCTGGCGCTCAATGTGGACGCGATTCTCGGTCGCAGGCTCCAGACATTGGTCTATCAGAAGGGGCTGGCCGCCACCCTGAGGCAGGCCCGGCAGATGATTGTTCACGGTCACGTGGCGGTCGGGGGAAGAAAGGTCAGGGTCCCCGGCTATCTGGTCAGGAGTGCCGAGGCGGAAAGCATCTCGTATAGCGATAGCTCACCGTTCGCCGACGAGCTCCACCCGATGCGCCCCAAGCCGAAGGAACTCCTCCCTGTGGAGGTAGCCACGGCGAGGGATGCCGGCGCGGCCGGTCCAAAGGGGATGCCGACCCTCAGTCCGGAGAAGGAGAAGCTGAAGGAAAAGGTCGAGAAGCTCGCCGCCAAGGGCGAGCAGATAGAGAGAGGTGGGTAGAGTGGCGAGGTGGGGGATAGCGCACATTTTCGCTTCCTACAACAACATCATCATCACCCTGACAGACCTGACGGGTGCGGAGACCATTGCGAAGTGCTCCGGGGGCATGGTGGTACGGGCTGCCAAGGACGAGGCCTCGCCCTACGCCGCGATGAGGGCGGCGGAGAGAATCGCGGAGATAGCCCGCGAGAAGGGCATAGACAGCGTACACGTGCAGGTCAGGGCGCCCGGCGGCAACCTTTCGACCTCTCCCGGCCCCGGGGCCCAGTCGGCGATAAGGGCGCTGGCGCGCGCCGGCCTGAGAATCGGGAGAATCGAGGACGTGACGCCCATACCTCACGACGGGACAAAGAAGCCGGGGGGCAGGAGGGGGAGGCGGGTATAGATGCCGATGCAGTTCGAGTTTCTGGAGCTCACCGAGACGAAGGCGACCTTCATCGTCTCCGGCACCGCGCCCTACTTCGTCAATGCGCTCCGGCGGACGCTGATAGCAGACGTTCCTAAAATGGCGATAGAGGACGTCGAGTTCCACCTCGGGCCAATCCGCGACTCCTCTGGCAAGGAATTCGAATCGATTTTCCCAATCTTCGATGAGATCGTGGCCCACAGGCTCGGCCTCCTGCCGATTCCCACAGACCTCGACTTCTTCACCTTCAGGGACAAATGCAAGTGCGGCGGGGAGGGCTGCCCCTCTTGCAGGATAATGTACAAGCTCAATAAGATGGGCCCCTGCACGGTCTACTCCGGCGACCTTGAGCCCCTCGACGACCCGAAGCTCGCTATCAAGGACGACTTAATTCCGATCGTGAAGCTCGCCGAGGGGCAGGCGCCGCTCGTCTACGCCACGGCCTACCTAGGTACAGGCTCGATGCACGCCAAGTGGCAGGTGTGCTCGGGCGTCGGCTACAAATATTACCCTATCATCGAGGTGGACACGAAGAAGTGCGAGGGCGATGGGAAGTGCGTTGAGAAATGCCCGCGCGGTGTGCTCAAAGTGGATAAGAAGAAGGCCGTTGTGGAGAACCCCCGCGCCTGCATTCTCTGCAACGCCTGCCAGGAGGTCTGCGAGTACAAAGCCATAACCGTCCGCGGGGACGACACGAAGTTCATCTTCACCTTCGAGACGGACGGCTCCGTCCCCGCCCAGAGGGCGCTGACCTACGCCCTTAAGCTCCTCGAGGAGCGCTTCACCGAGTTCAGGGAGAAGCTCGGCGAGGAGATGGAGTAAAACCCCATCCGAAACCAATATATTCAACCACCCCGTTGCCCTCCCCGCCCTCAAAAAGCGGGGGTAGCCAAGTCTGGTCAAAGGCGCAGGAATGAGGGTCCTGTCCTTAGTGGTTCGCATGTTCAAATCGTGCCCCCCGCACCAATTAACCCATAGGACAAACTAACAGGGGGGTCGCCCTCCGTGGAACGAACGGGACAATGGAGAATGGGAGCTCCCGAAAATGGTTGCTCTCAGGAAATCCAAATACCTCCCGTACCCCTACACATTACCTTTTATCCTCAGAATAATTCTGGAGGTAAACCCTCTTCTGTGGTTTACCCTCTTACGATTTCTTTAAGGCTAACAAACCATTTCTCTCCGTCCAGCCCCTTGGCTCTTAGCTTGGATTTGATGGTCCCTATTGCCTGTTCTATCTTCCAACCAGTTCGAGGGTGCTTCTCTATAGCTTTGAAACATTCTACTCCAACTCCCTTTGTTCTCTTCAGTTCTCTGAGTTTCTGGTCAAAATACTCCTCCTCAACATAGTGTGTACTGCAAATTGCGTGCCGTTCTCTGGCATCAACTGCCACGGGAGGCCGTGAGAGGCACCAGTCTTCTTGATCATCCCAGCAGGAATTATTTAGGGAGGATGATAGGGCAAGCTATTCCTTTGATTTCCTAGATATTGCTGTGCGAAAGCTTAAACACGGCTCCAGTTAATTTATCCGAAGTTAAGCATTTATGGGATAATATATAAATTGAAAGGAAAAAATCTTATACTAAGATTGAAATATTATAATTTGGCCGGGGGTGGTGAATGTGCGCCCTTCAGAATTCTTCATCTTTGCTATGAGCGTGGTTATCCTGAGTTCTCCCTGGACCGCCGCCCTTCTTTATGAGCAGCCGGGATTTGAGCAGGGGGCGCGCGGCCGCGCATATGAGCCATGGTGGGACTATGGTTGGATGTTCCGGAGACCGATTCTCATCGATAGCACCGGCATTTCAGAAGGTCTTCTCGATTTCCAGCTCCTTTTCAACATCAGCTATGATAGCGATATGAAGCCAGACTTCGCCGACCTGCGCTTCGTCCAGCTCGAGAAGTCCTCCGGGCAGCCGAGGCTGCTCCCATACTTCATTGAGGAGCGCGCGGACGGCTCCCTGGCGAGGGTCTGGGCGAGGGTGAGCAGAATAGATCCCGGAACCACGACATGGATCTACATCTATTACGGGAACCCCCTTGCGCGCGACGAGAGCAACGCGAGCGCCACATTCGATTTTTATGACGGGTTCGATGGGAATGCTCTGGACGTGGCCAGATGGCCCCACTTTACTGGCGCAACAGTCAGCAATGGAATTCTGACCCTCTCGTCCTCCGGCTCGGTGGCCCAGGCGACCGCCAGGAGCTCGTCCACTTTTGGCGCGGGCACATTGACTGAGGCGAGAATTAAACAGCTGAAGACCTCCTCCGAGAGCCACCAATCCGGCCTGAGCTACAGGGTCAACCCGAGCGCCACGGGCAAGATAATTTATATGCTGGATTCAGGCACCAAGGGCTACAATACATATTCTCTCTATGTCGACTCAAATGGAGACGGGACCTACGAATGGCAGCTGATCAACTACGGCGGACCGATTTCGGACAAGTACCACATATGGGGCATCGCCAGGCTCCCCGACCAGACTCTTTTCATAAGGGACTACTCAGAGGTTCTCGCATCGCCGCAGTTCGGATTCGCCGACGCCGCGCACATCAAGCTCGGCTCGTACACACCTGATGGAAGCATATCTTCCGGAAGCGTCAACATGGCCTACGACTGGGTCAGGGTCCGCAAATACTCTCAGGTTGCTCCGAAATACTCTTTCGGTGACGAAGAGCGCTGCATCAGATTCAAGTCTTTTTCTGTCTCGGCCACATTACTGGATGAGGGGGATACGGTTTTCATCAGTGCTTTTTTCGAGAATCCATCTCCAGATGAAATAAGAATTCGGGTCTCATTCCACGACGGCGAGAGCTTCGAGGGCTCGCGCGAGATATACGGCACGGAGCTGGCGCTTGTACCGCAGGCCGAGACTGAAATGAATTTCACCTGGATTCCCGAGGGCGGGAGCCACACCGTCTGGCTGGCGCTCATGGGCACACCGCTCGCCTCCCGGACGATTTACGTCAATCGGTATCCGAAACTCGCGCCCGTGATGGACCAGGTCACAAGCCAGGGTAAGAACTTCAAGCTGCTCATCTTCGCAGAGGACGCCGACGGCGACAGGCTCAACTGGAGCGAGGACTGCCCGCTGTTTGACATTACGCCGCGTGGCGACCAGAGCGCCGAAATCAACTTCACACCGACAAATGACGACGTCGGGAACTACACCGTCAACATCACAGTCTCCGACCCGCGGGGTTGCAAGGACAGCACGCGCTTCAAACTGACAGTGAAGAATGTAAATGATTATCCTGTCATCGAGCCTATTAAGGACCAGAGCGTTGCGCAGGACAGCGAGTTCAGGTACAAAGCAAAAGCCTCGGACATTGACGAGAAGTGGGGCGACCACGTGACATTCTCGGACGACTCAGTCCTCTTCGACATCGACCCCGAGACGGGCGAGTTCTCCTTCACGCCGACAAACGAGCAGGTCGGGAAGTATACGATTACAATTACGGCGACCGACAAGCAGAAGGCCTCGGCATCGACGATGTTCAACCTGACGGTGACCAATGTCAACGACCCTCCGGTAATCAATCCCATCGAGCCCCAGACGCTACTCGAGGACGAGCTCTGGCAGGCCGTAGCGACGGCCACTGACCCGGACCTTAAAATCAAGGTCGGCGAGGAGCTCAGGTTCTCCGACGACACATTCCTGTTCGATATCGACCCGATGACGGGGCTGATGAGCTTCACGCCGACGAACGACAATATCGGAGTCCTGACGGCCAACATCACTGTAACGGACCTCGGGGGTCTCTCGTCAACGACGACGCTCGTCATGACGGTGCTGAACACGAACGACCCGCCATCTATGAACAAGATAAAGGACGCCACGGCCACGGAGGACGAGCTGTTTGAGATGAGCGTGAGCGCGAGCGACCCAGACCTGAGGTGGGGGCTCGACAACCTCACATTCTCGGACGACAGCCCGCTGTTTGATATTGACCCGCGCACTGGGAAAATCTCCTTCACGCCCACGAACGAGCATGTAGGGAAGCATTTGATAACCGTTACGGTCACGGACGAGAGCGGTGCGTCGGACAAGGCGACCTTTTCAATCACGGTCCTGAATGTCAACGACCCGCCCTTCAATGTCCGAATTCTCTCGCCTGCCGACGGCGAGAGGGTGAAGGAAGGGACGGAGCTCTGGCTGAACGCTAGCGCGGAGGACATCGACGCCTTCGATGTCCTCAAGTATAGCTGGTTCGACAACGGCGAGCCGCTTGGAGAGGGGAAGAGCATAAAGGTCAAGCTGAAGCCGGGCAGGCACACAATATCGCTCGAGGTCTCTGATGGTACGGAGAAGGCACTGGCCGAGGTGAGCATCGTTGTCCTGAAGGCCGAGAAGGTGACGGTTCAGGACACTGGGTGGGTGGCGGGGGCTGGATTAGCGCTCGGCATCGTTATCCTGCTGGTCGTTCTTGCCGCTGTCTTCGTTGCGGTCTCGAGGAGGCGCAGGAGGGCTGGCGAGGAGGCGGGCGCGGCCGCTGCAGGGATTGCAGCGGGTGCGGGCTCCGCAGGTGGGGCCGGTGCAGCTGTGGCAGCCGCGAGGCCTTCTGAAGGGGACGAGCTTCTCGAGGACGCAAAGAAGCTCGTCGCCGAGGTCGAGGACGCTCTTGCGGAGCATCTCGAGAAGCACCCGGAGGGAGCGGCGCAAGTCTCGGCCGCAATGGAGAAACTGGAGCTGGCACGCGACTTCATAAAGGAAGGCGACGGGGAGGCAGCGATGCAATTCGCGATGGAGGCTAAGAGAGCTCTGAAAGAAGCGAGAGTAGCGAGCTCGTCACCGGAGATTGCAGGCATGGGTGCCGCAGCCCCCACGACTGCGAAAAAGCGGTCGAAGGAGAAGGTGGGCGGTCTCAGGTGCCCCTCCTGCGGCGAGGGTCTGCAGCCGGAGTGGACGGTGTGCCCGGCATGCGGCCACGGTACTCGCTAAATAGCTGGCTCACAATCAGGACGAGCGGGAGGGGGTCTCCCCCGCTAGCATCCGGCGGCTCCCACGCCTCTGAATTACATCAAAACTTTTGCGCTATGTTCTTTAGTTATTAGCGCCATATATCCCCCGGTGTCCATATGGCCATATTCCTAGACAGTGCGAACCCGGAGGAGGCGAAGCTCGCTTTCAGGACAGGGCTCGTGAACGGTGTCACGACCAACCCGAGGCTTTTGGGCCAGGTAAAGGGGGCCCCCGAGGAACTCATCCGGGAGCTTTGCAGAATCTCGACGGGCCCGGTCTGCTACCAGCTCACTGCCGCCTCTTTCAAGGAGAAGCAGGACGAAGGGAAGAGGTTCTACAACATCCATCCTAAGAAGGTTGTCCTTAAGATTCCCTGCACCACCGAGAATCTGGCCCTGATGGCACACCTGACCCACACCCACGGAATTCCCTGCGCCGCAACGGCGGTCTTCTCACCCGCGCAGGGCCTGCTTGCCTGCGAGGCAGGGGCCCGCTACCTCATCCCCTATGTTAATAAGGTCACGGCGCAGGGAGGGGACGGCCTCGCGCTGGTCTCGAAGCTCGCTGGAATCTGCAGGGCGACGGGGAAGGGCGCGGAGGTCCTGGCCGCGAGCCTGAAGAGCCCGGAGGAGGTCGCGGACGCTGTTCTGGCTGGCGCGGCACACGTGACCGTCCCGTACGCCATTCTGAACCAACTCGGGAATCACCCCCGTTCCGACGAGGCGATAAGGGAGTTCGCTGCGACCCCGAAGGTCAAGCAGATAACGCCGACGGAGGTTTTCGGGAAGTGAGAACGCAAGCCCCCTTAGCCTACACCTCGCCGATTTTCAGGTCTCCCCCGAAATATTAATTAACGGGTTTTAGATTCGAATCATGGACAAGGGCACAAGGTAATGTTGAACGGTGGATTGCTCCGGAAATGGCTTGATATTCCTGATAACAATAGATATTTGATGGGGTTTAAGGGAAAATGAAGGATATTAAGAAATCCAAAAAAATACTCCAGACCGGGGCCCTCGTGGCAGTCTGGTGGAGGGACACGACCCTACGCGACCACGTAAGGTCAAAACGCTTCGGCTCGGAGAAGTTCATGAGGGAAATGACGGTGCTAGCACCCACGGTGACTTATGGAAGAGTTGTGGGAGTAAGAAACGACACACTCGTCATCTGCATGGAGCACTGTCTTGACGAAGAATCTCCGTCGAGCATGGTCGAGTCAATCCCTCTGGGAGCGGTGACGAAGATTCAGCTCCTCAAACCCCGTGCGAGAATAAGGAAAGTGATGCGCCGCTGGGCCCTTGCTCCCGGAGCAACGCGAGCCAAGGCTTGAAAACCCGGGGCGACCGGCGGCGTTTTTGCCTCAGCGATAGCCGGATGGGGTGGAGATTCTCATCAACCCTTGCTAATCCACTCTCCGCTCCTCTCAAACACCCTTTTATTTCCCTCTCCCGGTTTTCCTCTTCTTTTTCCAGACAAAGTAGAGCACGAGCCCCAGAATTCCGAGGAATATGCCGGCGTCAACGAAATGGCCGTAGTCGTCGAATATGACTCTCCAGCTGTCGCCGAGGGCATAGCCGAGGTATGTGAGGAGGGCGCACCACGGTACCGAGCCGATGAATGAGTAGAGGGTAAAGCGCTTTAGCTCCATCTTCCCGATGCCCGCCGGGAGCGATATGAAAGTCCGAACCACCGGAACGACCCGCGCTATCAGAGTCGCCCTTCCGCCGTACCTCGCGAACCAAGCCTCGGCCCTCTCGAGCTCGGCGCGGGTGATGAGGAGGTACTTCCCGTATCTCTCGAGGAACGGCCTGCCGAGCCTCAGGCCGACGAGGTAGGCCGCGAGACTCCCCAGCATCGAGCCGAGGGAGCCCGCCAGTATCGCTAGGACGGCATCCATAGAGCCACGCCAGGCAAGGTGGCCGGCGAGGGGCATTATCACCTCAGACGGAATCGGTATGCAGGCACTCTCGAGCGCCATGAAGAAAACGATTCCGCCGTAGCCCAGATAGTCTATGCCCTGTATAATGAGGTCTATACCCCACTCGACGATTCCCGAGAGGAGCGTCAACCGTAAACCTCCCGCAGGATCGGCGAGGGTTTTCTCACACTGGAATTAGGGGGACGGGACAGGCGGTACGCCCCGCCGCCGGAGAAGGTGGCCGCGAGTCCCTCGCCCTCTCGCCCCATCCTCTCCGGGTCCTGGACTTCACCGCGCAGCGCAAACCACCTTCCTAAAGCCGGACGTCATCTGGTCATCCTCCCTCACAAAGCCCCAGCGGCTCTGCAGCACCCAGCCCACTTCGGCCCGAGCTCCGCACCCCTCCGGCCCCCCGCCAAGCCTCCGGCCCCGCCCTTCAATACTCCCGCGACTCCCCGTCCCCTCCTGAACCCTCGAGCCACTCCCAACGCGCCCTGGCGCTCCCTCCGCTCCCGCCCCGCCTCCACCTCGACCGGACTCACTCCTGCACCTTTCCGATGACCTTAGTTATCGAGAATCTGCCGTTCTCGAAGAGCAGAGTGTAGAAGTCCAGGCTATGCTTGGTGTTCCTCATCTTGACAGCACGTATGCGCCTCTGGACGTGCACATCGTCCACGAACTGCATCTTCAGGTGGATGATTCCGTCCGCTAGAAAGTCCTCGTCGTTCTTGCTGTACTTCAGAACTCCCTCGACCATCTCCGATATCAGGAGGGATGTCACCCCCAGCTCCCTGAGCCACTCGAAGAAATAGAATAGCTCCTCTCGCGGGTCCTTGTACTTGGCGATGATGTCGAGCGCGGGCAGACTGTCAAGAGCGACGAGGTCTAGGCCGTTGCGCGCCTTGTGGTCCGCGATGTCCTTCTTGAGAAGGTTGAGCCAGGTCTCGCCCGATATCAGCTTGGAGCGCAGGAGACCCAGATCCCATATCTCGACCTTTCCCGCCACCTTCTGCAAATTCAAGCCGAGGCCGTACATGTGGTCCTCGAGCGACTGCCGGTTCTGCTCGAGGGAGAGGTAGAGACCCTTGCTGCCCTCCTCGAGTGCGTTCCTGTATAGGATGCTGTAAGCGAGCGAGGACTTCATCGTCCCAGCGGAGCCTGCAATCAGAACCACGTGGCCCTTAGGAATTCCGCCTTCGAGAACCTCGTCGAAGCCGTTCACGAAGGTTTTTACCCTCTTCCGCGAACCCCTGACCTCGCTCTCAATCGCGCTGAGCAGATCCTGCGCGAAGCCCTCTTCCCCGCCGCCCTTCTCAGGCATGGGCGCTCAACTCCGGCCTGAAAATGGATTGGGCTATATTAATATGTGGCGGGGCGGGCGAGGGCCCGAGCGGCGGGTCGATCACGTGGCCGGGACCCCAACACGGAAGCCCGCAATGGACCGGGCGAGTGAGGCCACCACATCCCATTCAGGAGCCCTTTGGCCTCTCTCTCCCCGATTTGCCCCACCGTGCAAACATGGGAAAGGGGTTTGCGATTTCGAGAGTTTGCATAGCAAACCCTAGATGATTCGACCGAAGGACGAGCGAAACACATGCGACCTAAGGTCGCCAACGCAATGAGGCCTAGGTTTCCCCGGGCAGGAATTTCGCCACTTCCTATTACTCACGGTGCCAAGGCCCCGGGCGTCCCAGCGAAACTCGTGAGCCGATGGCCTCGCTGGGCCGGAGCCCACACCCAAGCTCGCCTCGTCGGCCAGCGGGCACGGGGTCCCCTATCGATGGTGATTGCCGAAGGGCCCTCCAATTCAGGCAACGGCGAAGAGCTCTGGTAGAGGTGACGGACACACCCATTCCGTCGTTTGATGAATTTCACTTTCACGTCGAGGAGCGCTGGGACGGTTGTCGAGAAGAGAAGCCTCCCAACTATCCATAGCGGTGGCAATAAGAAGATGAACAAATGAAGAACCAGAAAAAGGTAGTTTCATTGCCCCCTATCAAGCAAAAGAAACGGCCACCACATGACACTGCGACATCCTCACTCAAAACAATGGACCTCGGGATATTCGAATTGAATAACCGTGAATTCGATTGCGCGAAGACAGTCCATAAAGATGAGTTGAGCCATACTTATTTCTGGGAGCAATTTCTTAATGAACAGCTGGAGACAAAACGGAGCAAGTTTAGGGTTGAGAAGAAAAGATAGCAGCTGATGCTGGACGAGGCAAGGGCCGGGAAGCCGATAAGCCGATAGGCAGGTATCCCTGCGAGAAGGAAGTAATCGCGGCACGAGAAAATCACAGAAGAATATAAATAATGGGCTCGACCCGCCCATCAGAGGGCTGGAGGGATATTTTATTTGTGATATTGAAACTCTCCAAGCAACAAGAGAGTCGAAAATGGGTTATGTCATGCTGATTCTCCTCACGACCATTTTCGGGAGGTTTATCAACCGTTATCAGGATAAATCTCTTGATTTGGGTGTGAAGACCTCAACCGACAAAACATGATGGGGGCCGGAAAAAATCAGCGATGACTATCTTAAAGGGCGGATTCAAGTTTGACGGCATCGAACTTCTCCGGGCTCTAAAGCCCCTCAAGCCCCGGCGAAATTTTGTGGCATCTTCCTGATGAGCGCTTGGAACGCTGCCACGCATCCATCGAGGCCGGGGCGTCGGTCGCACCACTCTGTTATAGGAGCTCAACGCCATCTCAGGCCCTCCGAGTTGAACGGCTGGTGGCATTTTAGCTCCCGCTGCACGCCAGCGAATTCTTTTTGGGACCTCGCTGATTTTTCTGGGTTATTGGGTCTCCACACGAGTCGGCGCACGCGGGGACAGGAGCCCTGGCAGGTCTCCCTTAACTGTATTGCCGCCCGGAATTGTCTCCCGAGAGTTGCTCCTCATTATAGCCGGCCCCGGTCAACGATTGGATGAATCCACTTTCCGCCGAAGCCTCCGGAGCACGGCGAAAATAACAACGGCTCCGGAGATGGGAGCGAGCATCTCTCCAAACTCGGGGGCGTGCAATGGTTCCGGGTCTAGTGGCTGGGGTGCGTCGGGCTCGTCGGTTGTCGTTGCGGAATCACAAGCCCTGCCGGGCCCCGCGCTCCTGCCCGCACCGAGGTCGTGCTCCACCCTGTCGCCTGTATCCTTATCCTTCCTCCAGTCAGTGCTGTAATAGAAGAGGCTGATGTTGCCAGAGGGCGAGCCGATCGCGGTCAGGGGGACGCCGGCCTCGAGCCTCGAAAGATCCCTCGCGGCCTCGATTTCCGTCCCGGGGCTCCACCGCCACTCGTGCCTCGCGCTCCCACCCTCGAATCTGTGCACGGTCCGCGACACAATGACTCCAGACCGGCCCGCCACACTGACCATGTATTCAGCTCCCAAGGGCAGGCCGCCGCTATATCCTGTGTTGCTGTTGAAGTCGGTGTCTATGAAAACATAGAAAACGTCCTGACCGACGAGCACGGGCAGCTGCACAGGCCCCCCGCCCCCTCCGCCGCCCGGCCCCGAGGGTCTGGCCTTGAGCTCCGGTATCAGGACTCCGCCCATCATCTCGCCGCGCACGGCGATGCAGAAGAAGAGCGAGGAGCCGTCGCTGGCGGTGCGGAAGTCTGAGATGTCTATGTTCGGGTTTTCCGCGTCTTGGGTGGGGTCGGGGTGGGAGGGTTTTCCGTCCCAATCGGCGAAAGCGCCGTCGACCACTATCCCGGCCGCGGGTGTTCCGATGTAGCTCAATCTGGAGGGGAAGGCCTGGAGCGTCACGGCCTTGGTGTTCGCCTGAATGTCGGCCGGCGAGGCGATGCCGAGCCCCACCGCCCCTCCCCTCTGCGCGCCGGCCGAGAGCGACACAGCTACCTTCAGGACGACGGCCCCCGCGGTTGGAACCTCGAGCGGCGGCTGGATGCGCAGGACGGCCCTCCCCCCTGAGGGCACGGTCGATGAGCCGGGGAGCTCGAAGCCCGCGGCCGAGACGAGGGAAACCCTGTCGGCCCACGCGCCGCCCCCGGCACCCGCGAGGGTTATGTTGAGGCCCGAGACAGTTGCGCTGCCACCCTCGGCGCTGAGCTCGATTCTTAGCATCTCCACGCCCGCAGCTCCGGGCTCCACCCTCTCGGGGCCTGTCGTCGTCCAGACCGCTTTGAGGGCGGCTCTATCGGTGCCCATGACCAGCGAGAGGTCCTCAGCGCCCGAGCCGTCCCGTGTGCAGACCAGCACGTTGAGTCTCTGCTTACCCTCGACGCCGAGCTCCTTCAGCGGTGCCTGCGTCTCTAGCTGGGACCCGCTCACGGCTGCGCGACCCGGGCCCGAGGGGGACTTCGAGTTCCAGTCGGCCGTGGGCCTCGATGCGTCTTTTCCGAACCTATAGAGACCGCAGCTCTGAACCCTTCCATCCCACCCATCGACGACGAGCACGCTCTCCGCCCCGGCGCCCCCGACAGGATACCCGGTGAGCGGGTTGCGGTCGGCGTCAACGAATATGCACACGCTGTCGACTCCTCCCCCCCTCCCGCCGAGCATCTTCCCCTCAACCCTCACATAGAAGAATGCGTCCTGCTGGCCGATTTGGAGTGCGGTCTCGAGGATGTTGACCTGTGGGTTGGGCTGGTCCTGGACCTCATCGTGGTATTTGCGCACGCCCTCCCAGTCGGAGAAGACGCCGTCCACGCTCATCCCCTTCCCGGCCATTAGGGGAATGAGGTAGAGCGCGAGGAGAATCAGAACGACCGCCACAACCGCCACCGCCACCACAAGCTTTGCGCCCGTGCGGCTCTCGCGTGGGGGGAGCTCCTGAATTCCCATTTTTCTTCCGTTGGTCAGGCCCTCGCCATTGATGACGCCACGCCCGTTGATAATGCCGCGGCCGTTCCGCGCGCCCTCGCCGTTGACGAGTGCCCCATTGACCAGACCCCTGCGGGCGCGGGGGACGCCGTTGACGAGGCCATTCACAGCGCCCCTCCGGCCGTTCACGAGACCATTGACCATGCCGCGCCCTCGGCGGTTCACCATGCCGCCAGCCTCGGCTCTGCGCGGTGCTTCCGGTGTTGCAGGGCCCCTTCCATTGATTAGTCCGGAGCTCTCCGGTGCTCCGCCGCCGGGTGGACCCCCGCGGTTACTCAATGTGAGCTTTCTCACAGCCCTCGGCGTTAGCTCGCTCGTCGCAGCCTGTTCCTTCTCACCCTCCGTCCCCTCCGCCGCTCTGGCCATCTCCCCGCCGGTCGGGACTTCCCCCACTCCCTCCCCCATTCCTACGACCCTTCTCTCTGCCGGTTCTTTCGCGCCCTCCCCCTCCGCCGGTTTTTCCACGACCTCCTCCGCCTCCGCGGCTCCCCTCTCCGCGGCTTTTCCACCAGCCTCCTCCTCCGCCCTCGCGGCTCCCTCGTCCCCCAATTTTCCCTCAAGTCTCCCTTCCCCTCCCCCCTCCTCGACCTCCTCCGCGTCCGCCGCCTCGAGCTGCCCTTCTCTGGACCTCATGTACTCCTCTACCATATCCCTGATCTCAAAATCCCTCAGCGGCTCCGGCTCGGGAACGGGCGGAAGCGGTGGCTGCGGCGGTCCTCTCTCGCTGTCCCCGTTCGCCTTCCTCTCACCGCTTTTTTCATCGCCCATGTTCAAGCCCGCTCCTAGTCACGGAGCCCCGACAATATCAAAGGTGATACCCGCTTCAGGGATTTTAATTCTTTCGGACCCCGCCCCGTCCCCAACCGGCGTGTTCCAGCCCTTCCGAATTCGGAGGAGCTTATGGTCCCCGTGGCCCCGGCTCGTGCCTCCGGCTCCCTCCCAACCCCACCCGCGACGGAGAAACTCAGCCCTCCCGCTCATGAAGCTCAGGCGGCCCCTCACCCTCTCTTCAGGTCCCCTACACAAGCCGGAGACCTTCCCATTCATCGCACCGATTCTCCTCCCGACTCACTCCGTGCGGTCGTAGCTCCCCGCAGCGTCGCTGAGCTCGATGACGATAAGATTGGGTGAGAGGCTCTCCTCGCCGAGGTCGCTGAACCTGACCCTGACCTCTAGCTCCCTGCCCGACGCCCTCATTGTCGTCAGGCCGCTCACGGACAGGGGCAGCCACGGACTCGTCAGGTTGTCGGTGAAGGAGTAGTACCTCATCTCCTGCGCCTTGTTCTCCCAGCCGATGATCGCGACCATGTACTCTGCTCCCACGCCCCCGACCTGGAAGCCCGTGGCGGCGCTCAGGTCGGCGTCCAGATAGATTCGCAAGATGTCGTAGTCGTACATCTTCGTCGTCGAATTCTTTGCACCGCTGAGAATGTTGCCCTGGGTTCTGATATAGACATAAAGTGAGCCCTCCTTCGAGAGCGCCGCCCACTCGACGATGTTGATTCCCGGGTTGAGCGGCTGGTCGCCCGGGGGGTCCAGATGCTTCGGGACGCTAGACCAATCCGCGAATTTCCCATCTATCACGGGCGCTCCCGGCGCTGCAGAAACGGGGTGATAGAAAAGCGCGAGGTATATCCCGGAGACCGCGATCGCCGCCACGAGCGCGGCGAGCAGGGCGCTCCTGCGCCTCCGGCGCGCCGCGGACCTCCTCTCCACCCCCGCCTCCTCCACCTTCGCCACTCCCCTCCCCGCCCCTTCCGCCTCCGGTGCCTCTCTAGCCGCGCCCGCGCTCGCTTCCTCCTTTTCCTCCACGGTCCCCATCGCTAAGCCCGCGATTCTCTTTATCTCGCGCGCCTCCTCCTCCACCTCCCTCTCCGCCTCCCCGACCTCCCTCCGCTCCTCCTCCTCCAGCCCAGCCTCCTCCCTCGCCTCCTCCTCGCCCTCCTCCGCCCTGGCGGCTTTCACCTCCTCGCCCTCGCCGACACAGGCTGTCGCCGCCGGCGTGCCCGCGGCCCTTGCTCTCTTTCTTTTCCGCACCACCTTCGCCGGCCGGGGCGGTGGGGCCCGCGCCGGCTCCCCAGCCGCCGCCTCCCTGAACAGCTTTGCCCTGAGTTCCCTCTGCATCTCCTCGAGCCTGCGCAGCTCCGCTAGTCCCCTCTCGAACTCAGCAACGGAGGCCTCGAGCTCGGCCAGACCCTTTTTCTCCGCCTCGCGCAGCCTCTCGACGTGTAGGCCCTCCCTCGCCCACGCGTCGACCCTCGCTCTAAGTTCCGCCAGCCTCGCCTCCTCCTCCCTCCTCTTTTTCTCAACCCTCTCCCTCAGTTCCTCCAATTCCCTCGCGAGCTCGTCAGCGAGTTCGGGCCGGTTGAGCCTCGCCCCGAGCGCCTCCGCCTCGGCCTCAAATCCGCACACGTCCATTTTTGCGAGGGCGGCCCTGAGCTCCTCAAGCCTCTTCAGGCCGTTCTCGAACCTCTCGAACTCCGCTCTCACGAGAGCGATGTCGCCATCGATGATTTTCTCAAGTCTGTCGACTGCGAGGCCTCTCGAGGCCCATTCAATGAGCTTCTTCGCGTAGGCCTCCCTCTCGAGCCTACGCTCCTCCCTCTCCCTCCTCTCCCTCTCCTCCCTCTCAGCAATTTTCGCCTTCAGCTCCTCGAGCGCACACGCCGCCCCTTCCACATTCTCTATATCGCCCAGCCTCTCCTTGACGGCCTCGGCCTCGGTCTCGAGCCCCCTCGTGTCGAGAGTCTTGAACTCCTCCGTCAGCCCCCTGAGCCTCTCCAGCCTAAGGCTGAAGTCCGAGAGGGCCTTTTTGAAGGGCTCGACGCCCTCCTGCAAGGCCCGCTCCAGCATATCGACGCGTATCCCCCGCGACTTCCAGGCCTGTATCTTCTCCTGAGCCTTCCTCTTCCACCTTTCCTCCTCCGCCGCCTGCCTCCTCGCCTCGTCGCGTCGGGTCTCGATGAGCCTCTCGAGAGCCGCGACCGCACCCTCGGCCGCCTGGACCTTGGCGGGGTCGTTGAGGAGGCTCTCGACCTCTGAGAGCTCCTTCTCGAAGCCCTTGGTGTCGAGTGCCCTCAGCCTCGCGCGCAACTCCCTTAGCCTGACAACGGCAGTCTCGAAGGCGTCGAACTCGGCTCTCAGTTTCTCCAAGTCCCTCTCCCTCTCCATCAGCTCCTCGAGCTTGCTGACGGAGAAGCCCTGCGAGGCCCAGACCGACATCTTCTCGACGAGCTCCGACTTGAGCCTCGCCACCTCCTCCTTTTTAATCCGGGCCTCCTCGAGCCGGGCCCTCGCCCTCAGCCTCAGCTCGGTGAGCTTCGCCTCCAGCTCAGGAATTTTGTTCACGTCCCTGAACAGCGGCTCGAGCGCTGCCACCTCGGCCTCTAAGCCTGTGGTGTCTATGAGACCAAGCTCGCCCTTCAGCTCGTTGAGCCTGTGGACCCGAATCTTGAACACAACGAACTCCTTCTGCAGCGCCGCCAGGTCCCCCTTCTCGAGCTCTTTCAGCCTCTCGACATTGTAGCCGAGTGCGCGCCACTCCTCTATCTTCCTCAGGTACTCCTCCCGCTGTAGCTCCTCCCCGCTCTTCTCGACCATGCTCCTGAGACGGGCCAGCTCCGCGCGCGCCTCCTTGAGTTTGGAGACGTGCCTGAGGAGGGGCATCAGCCTCGCCCGCTCGGCATCCGCATCCTTCAGGGGGAGGAGGGCCAACTCTCCCTCGAGCCTCTTCAGCTCAGCCACGTCCCTCTCGAAGGCCGCGACTGCCTCCCTGGCCCTCTCCAGTGGCCAACCTTCCCACCCCTGCAGCCCCGAGACGTCGAACCCCTCCGCCTTCCAGGCCTCTATCTTCGACGCAAGCTCGGCCCGGGCGCGCTCCTCCTCCT
Source organism: Thermoplasmata archaeon (assembly GCA_038851035.1). Lineage (NCBI taxonomy): Archaea > Methanobacteriati > Thermoplasmatota > Thermoplasmata > Thermoplasmata archaeon. The sequence goes on along the minus strand of JAWCLH010000010.1, from coordinate 7,117 downwards.
CCTTCCTCCTCCTCTCCTCCTTCCTGTGCCTCTCGATGAGTATTTTCAGCCTGAAGATGTCATCCTCGAGCTCGCTCACACGCGCGGGCGACATCAAGCGCGATTTTATCGCCTCGACCTCTCCCTCGAAGCCCGTGGTGTCCATAAGCAAGAGCTCCTCCCTGAGCTCCCGGAGCCTCTGAATCGCTGCCTCGAAGCGCTCGAACTCGGCCCTGAGCTCCTCGTAGGGCGCTCCGGATAGCGCCTTGAGGGGCGATACGTCATAACCCTGCTCCCCCCACTCCTTTATCCGAGCCTCGATCGCCTCCCTCAGGCGCTGTTCCTCCGCCCTCCGCCTCTGCTCCTCTTTCCTCCTCCTCTCGAGCGATATCTGCAGAACCAGGAACTCGTCCTCGGCCTCCTTGACCGTCGCCGGGTTGCGGAGCTTCGCCCGGACCCTATCGGCCTCGGCCTCGAGACCAGTCAAGTCCATCGCCCTGAGCTCCCTCTCTATAGCCTCGGCCCGCGCCACGGAGGCCTCGAACTGCTCGAAGGCCTTCAGGGCCTCCTCCCTCCCGGCCTCGAGCGCCCTCTCCAGCGCCTCGGTAGAGAAGCCCTTCTGCCTCCAGCCGACGAGCTTCTCTTCGAGGGGCCTCCTCCAAAGCTCCGCTCGCTCCTCCGTGGCGGCCTCCGGGGCCCCCGCCGCCAACTCGAGCTTGTTCGGGTCCTCTATGGGAATCAGATCCCTCTCCAGTATGTGCAGGCTGCCCGTGTCGAGCGTGGCGGGGTCGAGGGTTATGATGAACCTGCACCCCGTCACCATCACTAGGTCATTGATTCTCTGCACAAAGCGCAGAATAGAGTCGAAGCCATTGTATGTGATCAAGTACTCTATGCCCTCGAGCAGAATCACCAGGTTCTCCGGGTTCTTCAGCGCCTCGCTTATCGCTATGTTGAGCTTTGCGAGGTCCGACGGGTGCACGCACCTCTCGTCGGGGATCTCGCTCGTGGTTATCCAGAGCATCTGGGTGTCTCCAAGCTCGTACTTCTTGCGTATTCTTTTGGGGTGAACGCGAGTTATACAGAACCCACGCGCGCCCCCCTTCACCAGCGATGAGAAGAGGGAGAAGGAGCTGTCTGGCTTGGGCTCCTTGACCAGGTATGTTACGCCCTGCTCCAGCACGAACTTCATCCCGGCCTCCGCCTCAATACCTGATATACTCCCTCGTGTTGATCTCGATTCCCCTTTCGGTTATCGTGAAGGGATGGATACCACTGTCGTGGGTACCGAAGCGCATCTTCTGCACCTGAATCGTCCTCCTCGACTCGCCCCTGAGGGTCCTGATGCCCAGGACGATGTGGGTGTCGGCGATGAAGTGCTCGATGCCGTACCTGGTCTGGCCGTGGGCCGGGCTAGGGGATTCGGTGACAACCATCGAGGAGACCCCCCTGTCCCTCAGGAACCTGCCGAACCTGAAGAGCTCCCTCCTGAGCTCCTCGGGCCTGAGGTAGTAGAGGCCTACCGCGGCTATCGAGTCGATGACCAGCCTCTTCATCCCATTCTCCGAGGAGAAGTGGTCAATGGCGGCCTCCAGCGTCCTGAAGCCGACCATGCCCGCCTCGAGCTCGCTCTCGACCTGCGCCTCCTCCCTCATCCAGTCGGTGCTGACCAAGTAGGACCTCCCCTCTTTCCAGATGCTCTCGAGCCTGGCCAGCCCCAATCCCGGCCCGCCCTCGATGAGCCTCTTCCGCAGCCAGCCCATGTCCATTATGGTGAGCCTGCCGTTTTCAAACGGGGAGCGCTCGCAGATTTTGTAGCACGAGAGGGCCCGGGAGATGCTCTCCGAGCTCTCTTCCAGTGAGATGTAGAGAGCTGGTTCGCCCTCTCGCACCGCGCCCTGGCAGGCGAAATGGAGGCACAGGAGGCTCTTCCCGCTGCCCGCGGGGCCACTCACGAGAGTCACAGCGCCTGCGGGGAGGCCCCCGCCGGTAAGCTCGTCCAAGCCATCGACGCCGGTCTTGACCCGCTCGATCATGCGCAAACCCCCCGCTCCACCGGACCCGCGCCGCGAATCATCCCGTTTCCCGCCGGCATCTGTGTATGCGACTATATCTATAAAAATATTTTATGGATTTTTCATGCGTCTTTTACGGATCGAGTGGATATCGAGCGAAGCGAGATTTCCCCGCTCCCGAGCCGGCTCCCCGGGCTCGAAGGTACTCCGACCCATTCCGGCACAGCACCGGCGGGTCCTCCAACTCCGGGCGGCGCGAGCTTCCCGCCCCGGGAGCACTACTCGACCTCCCGGCCGTAGATTCTCACGATATCGCGGGCTTTAGCAGAGCCCTTCCTGAGCTTCCTCCCGCCCACGCTCATCGAGTGGACCAGCACCCTCGCGCCCCCGGCCTCAACGACATCGCCAATCGCAACCTCCTTTTCGGGAGGTGCCCAGAACTCGCGCGGTAGAGTCCTCCGGCCCGCGTTCACCGAGACCCTCACCCTGACCCTGTCGAACCTCTTCAGCCAGAGGGTGCAGATCTCCGGGACCTTGGCCGAGCTCCTCCTCGCTCCCCCGGCCTCGATCGAGGTTACTAGGCACCTCAGACCGTCGACGACAAGCTCGTCGCCCACCGAGACGGAGGCAGAGGGGTCGAGCGGGACCTTCCTGCGCTCCGAGGCGCCGGCGTCGCTGAGCACCGCCGGAACCATCCTCTCGGCCTCCTCCCTGACCTCCGCCCTCCTGACGCAGCCGCAGCGCCCGCACTTCACGAGCGCATCCAGCCTGATCCCGCCGCCGCGGCGGCGAGCCCTCCCCTTCAGCACCTCATGCAGGACATCCCTACCGCACTCCGGGCACTTGAGGTATATTCCCCCCGGCGTCTCCAGCACTCCGCTCCCCCGCGCCCGGGGCCCTTTCTCCGCGCCCATACTTTACTTCCTCACTTTATCATCTATGTATATATTGATATAGAATATTTGCTGTAGAATATTTGCTGTCAAAACATTTAAATCTGTCCATGGGGCATTCCGATGGTGTGTACGTTATCATAGGCGGTGCGGGACAGGTCGGCCAGTACATCGCGAGGTCGCTAGAGCAGCAGGGCCACGAGCTGGCGATAATCGAGAGGGACGAGACCGCCGCCGACAGAATAGCGTCGATAGACGCGCTCATCGTCAGGGGCAACGCCGCCAGCCCCGCCAAGCTCGAGGAGGCGGGCATCAGAAAGGCTGACGTGTACATCGCTGTCACAAACAGTGACGAGGTAAACCTCGTTTCATCTGCTCTTGCCCACGCCCACGGCGCGCGCACTATAGCGCGCGTCAATAGTCCCGACTATATAGACGAGCCGATTTCCTCCGCACTGGAGCGCTCGCTGGGCGTCAACGTCGCCGTCAGCCCCGACCTCGCCACATCGTCGCGAGTCTCTAGAATCTTCCTGACCCCAACCCTGCTAGACACAGACTCTCTGGCACAGGGGCAGGTCCAGATGCTCGAGTCGCGCATAAGGGCCGACGCTCCCGCGGTCGGTGTGGCGATTCGGGACCTCTCCCTTCCCCCCCAGACCAATATCGTTGCGATATTCCGGGGTCGCGAGACCATCATCCCGGACGGCTCCGAGGTCATCCACCCGAGGGACGAGGTGATAACGATAGTTGGTCGAAGGGACGACGTGCCCGTGGTGGCGGAGCTTTTCGGCTACCCCCAAGCAGTGACGAGAAAGGAGAGGGCTGAGAAGGTGGTTGTCGCGGGTGCGACCCGCATCGGGCGCCACATCGCGCAGGGCCTCGAGAAGCTGATGGACGTTGTGCTGGTGGACCCGAGCGAGCAGGCCTGCAGGCTCGCTTCCGAGGGGCTCTCCAGCACCCTCTGCATCCAGGGCGACCCGACTGACAGTGATGTGATTAAAGAGGAGGAGCTGGGGGAGGCCGACGCCTTCATCGGAGCCACCGCGCGCGAGGACCTGAACACCCTGAGCTGCGTTATCGCCAAGCAGCACGGCGTCAAGGTTACTGTGGCGGTGGTTTACAACCCGGAGCTCAAGACCACCCTCCACGAGGCCGGCGTGGACATCGCCGTCTCCCCCACGATCGCGACGATGAACGCCATCCTGCAGCACGTCCACTTCAAGAAAGGGCTTGCGTCGCTATACGTCCTCCACCACGGCAACGCGCGCGTGCTCGAGCTCGAGGTCGGTGAGACCTCCAAGGCTGCCGGCAAAACCATTCGAAGGGCGGGCCTACCAAAAAACGCCATCGTGGCCGCGATAGTCCGGAACAGCCAGACGATCATACCGCGGGGCGACGAGCGCATCCTCCCCGGTGACCGACTGATTGTGTTTGTCAGGACCAGCGTGGTTCCGAAGCTGGCCCAGGCGGTTCTCTGAGGGCGGAGCATGCGTATTCTGGCGGTGGCGAAAGCGCTGGGGCTGCTACTAGTGCTATTCAGCCTCTCCCTGATTCCCCCAGCCCTCCTAGGCTTCCGCTCCGGCGAGCCGGTTGGGGAGCTGGCGCTCGAGTTCGGCGCCCCGGCTGCGTTCTCGGCCGCCCTCGGCGCGGCGCTTGCGCTCGTGGGCAGGAGGGGGGACGAGCTCAGGGACAGGGAGGCCTTCGTGACAGTCGCACTCGCATGGCTCGTTGTGTCCGGGATCGGCAGCCTGCCCTACTTGGCGAGCGGCGCACTCCCAGACCCAGTGGACGCCTTCTTCGAATCTGCATCGGGCTTTACGACGACGGGCGCGACGGTGGTGCCCCGGCCCGAGGCGCTTCCACGTAGCGTCCTACTCTGGAGGGCCGAGACCCAGCTGATCGGCGGGATGGGAATCATCGTGCTCTCCATGGTTGTCCTCTCTCGCCTCGTCGGCGGCTCGACCCAGCTATTCAGGGCCGAGGCCTTCGCCCTCACGAGCTTCAGAATTCGGCCCACCATGCGCCAGATCGCGGGCACGCTCTGGACCATCTATCTCGGCTTCGTCGCCCTCGAGACGCTCCTCCTCTGGCTCGCCGGAATGGACCCGTTCGAGGCCGTGTGCCACAGCTTCTCCACACTCTCCACGGGCGGCTTCTCCACGAGGTCAGCCGGTCTCGCCGCGTTCAACTCAAGCCCACTGATAGGAGCGGTCGTCACGCTATTTATGGTGATAGGCGGGACCAACTTCGTCCTGCACTATCAATTCCTGAGCGGGAAGGCACGAAGCGCTCTCCGGAACCCCGAGCTTCTGGGCTACCTGATTCTCATCGCCTCGGCCAGCGCCGTCACCGCTGTGATGCTCGCCATTCAGAGCGGGGACTACTCCACATACAGGGAGCTCGGGGGCCACGCCACGTTCCAGGTGGTCTCTATACTCACAACCACAGGCTTCACCACGGCGGACTACGCCGCTTGGCCCGCAACCGTCCAGCTCCTCCTCCTCTTCCTGATGCTCGTCGGCGCCTGCTCCGGCTCGACGACCGGGGCGCTGAAGGTGATTCGATTCATCGTCCTGCTGAAGATGGTCAAGAGGGAGCTGTACAAGGCGATTCACCCGCGCGCTGTGATTCCCTTGAGCATCGGCGGGAGACCGATTCCGACCGAGGTGATGAGGAACGTGGTCGCCTACTTTTTCGTCTACGTGACCGCTTTCTTCGCCATAGCCCTCGGGCTGGGACTGGCCGGAATGGGACTGGTCGAGGCCCTCTCGACCTCGGCCTCATCGCTGGGAAACGTCGGCCCAGCACTCGGCGCCTATGGCCCGACGGCGAGCTACGCACCCCTCCACGCCGCAGGGAAGCTACTGATGTGCTTCGCAATGTGGATGGGGAGGCTGGAGATCTACCCGGCGCTCCTGCTACTCTCCCCCAGCGCTTACAAGCACTAGTTGGGCGCGTCTCCGAAAGCCATTTAAATACTCCAGACCTTACTCCAGACGGCGCTTGTAATGGGTGCTGAGGAGGAGCTGAGGAAGCAGCTGGCCTCAATGCCGGACGGGGCCGCGGTCTCGCTCGTGACGGACCTAGACAACTATCTTCCGGTAATAAAGGCCGTGGTTTCGTTTGCGTCCGAGAGCTCTTTGAAGTGCATCTATGTGACATCGACCGTCCCGGCCCGCGTGGTTGTGGAGCAGCTCGCGGGCGAGGGTGTCAAGACGGACGAGCTCTATTTTGTGGACGCCATTTCGATGATGGTAGGCTCGGCGACGGAGAATCCAAAGACGATATTCCTCGAGAGCCCCACGATGCTGGAGTCGATAATGCTCAAGGTCGAGGTCTGGCTCAGGAGGCTGGGGGGGGCAAAAGGGCTCGTATTCCTAGACTCCCTGAGCAGTCTCGCGATGCACAATGACCCCTCCCTCTTGTCTGAGTTCGTCCACATCTTCGTCAACCACATGAGGGGGAAGGGCGTCAGGAGCCTCGTCCTGACGGTCTCGGGCCAGACCCCCGAGGAGCTGGAGAACATGGCCCGGCTGATCTGCGACGAGACCGTCGTCGTCAAGGCCGACACCGAGGGGAAGAAGCCCGCGGGTTAGCCGAAAAGCATATAAAGAATCGTTGATAAATGATGCCCTGCTACGGCAGTTGTCGAAGTGCTATTAATAATGTTTATATATAAACCATTTTCATAATCGCGATTAAGCGCGGAGGTTCCGCGCAAGGAGGACAAAACATGAAGAGGTTTGGAAGGAAGGACGAAGCGGTATCGCCGGTCATTGCGACCATCCTGATGGTCGCGATAACGGTGGTGCTCGCGGGAGTGCTGGTGGTCTACCTCCAGACCCTCCCCTCCGGGGGGGGCGAGGTGGAGACGAGCATCGGCTTGAGGGTGACGAAGAGCGGGAACGACTGGCTGGTGGACATCACCTCGGGCAAGAAAACCGCCTCGACGGTGACGCTGCAGTGCATCGACCCAACTACCGGTGCCGCCCGATGGAGTGAGAAAGTGAATGCTCTCACTCCGGCCAATGCGAAATGGAACGACAACAACGGCGACACCAAGCTCGACGCCGGAGACACGATTCTGCTGAAGGCCCAGTCAGGTGCAAATGGTTGTGTGGCCGGGGACAAGATACAGTTCCTGATAGGAGATACCATAATCGGCACCATCAAGGAGCTGCCGAGCTGAGCGGTTTCCGCCGCCCTTTTTTCTTTTTTCTTTTCTTCCTT
>JAWCLH010000009.1 GCA_038851035.1 Thermoplasmata archaeon | reverse complement strand
AAGATGAACCCAGGAAGCAGAGACGCCAGAAGTGGGTCCGGTATGAGAGGAAGCACAGCAACTCTCTCTGGCACGCTGACTGGGTAGAGATTGGGGGTGCGTATGTAATTCTTATAGAGGACGACGCTTCAAGGCTGCTGGTGGGGGCCGGCTCATATAAAAATGCCACCCCTCAGAATAGTCTAAGAACTCTTAAAAAGGCGGTGGCAGCTTATGGCAAGCCCAGGCAGCTCATGACCGACCATGGAACACAATTCACATCCTTACCAAGAGAGAGCTGTGCGGAACCGGGATTGAACACGTTCCAGAAATGGCTCGAGGAGAACGGGATAGAACATGTGAAGGCCAGGGTGAAGCATCCTCAATCCAACGGGAAAGTGAAGAAGGCGGCGTGAACTATTATGAGGCTCATCGGGCACTTCGGGGAGCTTGAGAGGGCATTAAGCTACTATAACTACAGAAGGCCGCACTGGAGCCTCAGGCTCGAGGAGTGCGAGACGCCGTTCCAGGCGTTCATAAGGAAGATGTGGCCTGCAAAGAGAAAGGCGTTCATCAGGGAGAACATCAAGATGGTTGCCAGATATGCTCCTGCCTATCTATTGGAAGAGGGATTCACGGTAGAGAGGGGGTCCGGGACATGAACTCAAATCAACGAGAGGAACTTAATTCAGGACGCCACAATCGTAAGCAAAATATTAATATAAAATTTATCGGACTGCTTTAAACAATCAGCGTGTCAAGACTACCGCTTCTATAGCCTCGGAGGTCTAAAGTAATAAAGGAGAAACCCAGCCGACTTAGCTTAGCGTCCACCCTGCGCCATAGGTTCCCCTTGAGCAACCGGGGGAGTTCCGCTCTGTCCAACTCCACCCTAGCAAGGAGAAGTGCTCCGCTCGAATCTTCGACCTTTCTCGAGGCATCCCTTCCGCCCGGAGCGGCCTTCCTTTTTCTTGTGCGGCCTCTCGCCCCGACCTCGTGCACCCTCACCCTGACCTGCCGGAACCCCAGCCCACGGATATATCGCTCCGCCTCCTCAATCATTCTCAGCTTCTGAGGCGTTATTTCCTCCCAGTATGGTATCCTCGACGATAGGCAGGCGGAGGAGGGGCGGTCGTGCACCGGCAGGCCTAGCGCTCTTGCCATCCTCCTCACCCCGACCTTCGTTACCCTGTGCTTCATCAGCGGGTGGAGGAAGCCCGCCTCAGTCGCGGCCCGGATGCCAGGCCTGTGCTCATCTAGATCAGAGTAATTTACCCCATCCGCGATGCACGCTATGCCAAGCTTCCTCGCCAGCACGCCCAGTCTGCGTGCGAGAGAGCGCCTGCACACGTAACACCGCTCCGGCGGGTTGCTCCGGAAGCCCGGCTCGTCGAGTTGGTCGTGTTTGATTACGACATGCCGGATTCCAATCAGCCTCGCCACTTTTTTCGCGAGCTCAAGCTCTTCTCTAGTGAAGGTCCGGGAGTCCACTGTGACCGCTACCGCTCTATCCCCGAGCGCTTCGTGCGCAAGCTTCGCTACGACGGCGCTGTCAACCCCTCCGGAGAAAGCGACAAGTACCCCTTCAGTTGCCGCCAGCTCCTCTCGAATTCTACCGATCGTTTCTCTCAAGAAAACGCGCCCCATCCGCCTCACCTCCGCGCCGGTCCACTACGCGCCCTTTGACACCACCGGAGGTCGGGGCCCGGCTTCCGTCCCAGAATATCTCCCTCTCGCCGCTTTTCTGCTTCAGGAGCGTTCACCTTTTTCTCCACTGCCGGTTCAGTGAAACCAGCGTCGCTCCCGCGAGGATTCCGGCGGCCATGGCCAGTGCCCCAAACCCCGGCGCAGCGGGCGGGGTTGGTTTCTTGACTGTAATTATAACCTGTGCGGTCGCGGTATCCTTTCCGTCGCTCACCTCGACCTCTATTGTGTGCGTCCCGGATGGTAGGGTGCATGAGAACTCCTCCGAGGCCCCGATGGGTTCCCTGTCGCTCACCCATTTGAAGAATAGCCGGTCGCCATCCGGGTCGCTCGCTATGGCCCTGAATTTGATAAGTGAGCCGCTTTTGAAAACCGCTCCATTGTTTGGCGATTCGATAGTCACAGAAGGTCTGCGGTTCACGTCCAGGACTTTTACCGTCCAGGTAAGCTCCACCCTCTCTACTCCGTCGGTCACGACCACCGTAACCCGGTGTGTCCCAGCAGACCTGTAGTCCGGGACGTACTCGAACGCACTACCCGGATTGTCCTGGACTCTCATATCCACGCTCCAGGTGTACTCTAGGGGGTCATGGTCGGCGTCGCTTGCGACCACGCTGAAGACCACGCTCTCTCCTTCGTTGATGGAGACCGTCCTCGCAGCCGGAGGGTCTGAGGCAGTGATCGTTGGTGCATCGTTAACGTTTGTTATCGAAACGCTCGTCCGGTAGGTCGCCTCTAGGCCACCAGGGTCACTGGCGGTGAAGATGGCCTCGGCCTCACCATGAACATCTCTAAGCGGAGACACTGTGACCGTGCCGTCTCGATTAATGATAATCTCGATGTCGGTCTCGTTGAACTCAAAGTCGTCGGGGAACTCGAGCTCAGCATCGAAGTCAAGCTCGTCGCCGTCAACGTCCCTGAAGACCTCTCGAAGGGAGCGCTCCGTCGTGTAGGTGGTGTCTTCATCGAACACTATTCTCTCGAGCTGGCCCACCCTGACAGGAGGGTCGTTGACGGGCGTCACTGTCACGTTTGCCGTGGCGACCGCCGGCTCTGCAATTCCATCGAGCGCCCTGAATATGATGGTTTCCATTCCATTCCAGTCCGGCGCTGGCCTCAGCTCGACCTTTCCATCGGACATAATTGTGACAGCGATTCTGAAATTGCCCCAGTACTCGAAGGTCAAGGTCTCCTGGCCATCGAGGTCGGTGAAAACCTTGTTAAGGTCAATGCTTGTGTCAATGCTGTCCTCGTTTATCGTTATGTCCGGAATGGGTGAGGGCGTGGGAGGATGGTTTGTATCGAGAACGGTCACATTAACGGTTGTAGAGGCCTGCAGTTCCCCATCGCTGGCGGTGAACGTTAGCGTCTCCCTGCCCGTCCAGAGGTCGCTTGCGGTGAATGTGACAATGTGCGTCGAGGGATGAATTGACGCGGTCACCTTCTCCCCGCCTGCTACAAAAAATGAAAGCTCGGAGTCCACGTCGGCAAAGTGGTCGTCGAGGTCCGGGCCCGACCTTGTTCCACCCTCGGTCATGGAGAAATCGCTGAGAGGCTTTACAACCCGCGGCGGGTCGTTGACGGGCGTTATAGTAACTCTTATGTCCTCCGTGACGGGGTTCGTGTGGAACGGGTCTAGAGCATGGAAGCTGATGGTCTCGGTCCCGCTCCAGTCCTTAGCAGGCCTCAGGGTGACTGTCCCGTCCACGATCGTTACATTAATTTTAAAATTCCCAGAATACGTGAACGATAGCTCGTCGCCATCCGGATCAGTGAAAACCGCGTTGAGGTCTATGCTCGTGTCAACGGTGTCCTCTGGGAAGCTGAGATCCGTTAGCGGGTGGGATATCTGGGGGGGTCTGTTCACCACCCGCTCAAAGCTCCCCTTAAACGCCGACTGAAGAACCTCCTTCGTCGTTTCGGTCTGGACCCAGGCCGCTACGGCGAGTCTGCTCGTGTCCCAGCCCGACCCCACAGTGCCATTGCCTGTTGCGCTTCGGGTCTGCCCGTTTGAGATCGCGAGGGCGGAATCAATAATTACATCTCGTACGGTGTATCTTAGCACGCCCTGATTGTGAGTCAATTTCAGGTCCTCCAAAATAACCGCCCTCACCCTGAGGTTCTGTGCAAGGCTTGTGTCCACCTGTGTGACATTCACAACCACCTGTGTAGCGACATCATTGATAAGCTTGGCTTCGAGCTCTATCGAAAACGATGAGGTCGCGGGCCGGGCGTCGATTCTTGTTTTGTAGGCGTCATAAACCGCCTGGCTGTTGGGGTCTGTGGAGCCACCGACGTACGTGCTGACACCATCGAAAACGGCGGTGGGATATCCACCCACACCATAATAACTCACCCTTGCGTCGGTCTCCTGGGTCCCGTATGCGTCGCTGGTTGGGTGCCACTCAATCCCAATAAAGCGCACCGGGAAATAGCTGGCATTATTAAGCAGTTTGTCGAAGGCATTGTCGGCAGCCGGGCAATAGCCACACCACGTCGCCGTGAATAGCTCTCCAAGCACCACCCTATTTGTCGCCCTTGGCGCATCATTGGAGCCGCCGGTACCCACGGGCGCAAGGAGCGCTATTACAATTAGTCCCGCCGCTAAACATCGCACCCTCAACATGACATCACCGTCTTCTTTTACTTAAACTACTACCACCGGACCTATAATTTAATGTTTTGGTTATATATGCATTTATATGTGTTTTAAAGTCCAAAGAGTTTTTAAATATGAAGCTGCAATGGCGGCGTCAATGAGGGGCCGTGGCGCGCTCGCTGCGCTCCTGCTACCGCTTTCCGTCTCCCTCCTGTTCTGGAGTGCCCTGGCGGAGGATTTTGAGGTCAGGACGTACCACATTCCCGACGTAGTAACTCCGGAGGATGAAGTCACGGTCTATATTGAGGTGGAGAACCAGTCCTCCGTCCGAAAGGTATGGCTCACGCTCTGTCAGCTTGAGCCATACCTGTGCTTTCTTCCGAGGGAGATGGCATATGTGGGTAGCAACACTTTTGCGCTCAACATAGGTAAGTTTCCGGCCGGTCAGGAGCTCAAATATAACATCACCATCCAGATGAGGGATGGGACTAACCACACAACGCCCGACACGCATTTCTCCGTTTCCGGACCGGACGGTGGTGATGGCGGCTGGAACAACACAACCAATCGGACTGGAGGGCCGGCACGGCCTGTGGGCAGGAGCCCTCTCCACTACTGGATTTTAGGCGGCGCGATGATTGCGACAGGAATCGCCATCTATCCCCTCCGCAAAAGACGGAGGGCCGTAGCGGGGGCTCTGGCCCTACTCGCAATCCTAGCTGTGATCGAAATTTACCTCGTTCTCACCACCCCTACTGGAGCCGTGCAGGCCCCGGGCTTCAGGCTGAAAGACGTATCCGGAGCTCCTTTAAATCTCTCCGACTACAGGGGCAAGGTCGTTCTGCTGGAGCTGACCGCGATAAACTGCCCTGCGTGTAATATCGTGCTCGACGAAATAGCGAGGGTCAGGGCGCGCTACAACACGAGTGAGCTGGTCGTAATCTCAGTCTTCGTCTCGCCAATAGAAACCGAGGAGCAGGTGCGCGAGTACAGGGAGGCGCACGGCGCCGACTGGCCATTCGCTAGGGACACGGACGACATGGTTAGGAAGTACGCCGTAGTGCAGATACCGAAAATCGTGATTATTGACAGAAAAGGAGAGATAGTGTTCGAGGCCGCGGGCGAGGTTTCCGAAAGTGAGATGATTAGGCACATCAATGATGCACTGGCGGGCGGAGGAGCGTCAGGGGTGACCGCTGTTGGCTCTCTCCTGGCTTCGGTCGGCCTAGCCGGGATGGCTGCCCTAGCGGGTGCCGCCTCCTTCTTTTCGCCCTGCTCATTTCCTATGCTTCCTGGTTACATGACCTTTTATCTAAAGAGCACGGGGAGGGATACGTCTTATAAAAAAGCCGCCGCGGGTGGTTCGGTGGCGGCACTTGGAATTATGACCGTTTACATGTCGACGGGGGCAATTGTTATTGGGGCGGGGGGTGCTGCTCTCCCCTATTTAACGCTCCTCCAGCCCGTAATGGGCGCGGTTCTGATCGCACTTGGAGCTCTTCTCCTGCTCCCAATATCCTTTGGCTCGGGAAAGCTACTGGAGAGAATTCAGGGGGCACAGGAGGGGAAAGGGTTCTACACATCGATGTTCCTGTACGGGATGGGATACGCCGCCGCCTCGCAGGGCTGCACCGCCCCCGTGTTTGTCGCAGTACTCCTTCTTGGTCTTCTCTCCGGCTCGCTGCTCGTGGGCGCGGGGGTGCTCCTGCTCTACTCCCTCGTGGCCGCGGTTCTAATGGTCATGATCACATTGCTTGTCGCCGGCCTTCACAAAAGCATACTCAACCGCCTGAAAGCCTCGACCGAGATTATCAAAAAGCTCAGTGGTATCGTGCTGATAATAGTGGGAGTGTATCTGGTGGTCTACTATCTCTGGGCCTTCATTTTGTGAGCGCTCTGATATGTTGTAAATCCGGCCGTCCTTCACACGCCCCCGCCTTCTCGTCGGGCCGACGGGAGCGCACTCTCTAACGTCTCATTTTTAATTGGTTAAGAGCCGTTGGAGGGCATTGAACCCCCGACCTGCTGATTACGAATCAGCCGCTCTGCCACTGAGCTACAACGGCATCCTGCAGGGTCGGACATAAAGTCCGGAGATAAAAAGGTAATGCCCGCTTCCTGACCCCCTTAGAGAGGCCCAACCGACCTCCATTCACTACCCTACTTATTAAACCCCGAGCGCGGAGTTCATAAGTTTAATATCAAAAATAGGTATCCCCCTGCGAGGCGGGTGTGCAATGGTAGCGATAATCGAGGCGCGGGGCGTCCACAAGACCTACGACACCGGCCGCGTGAAGGTTGAGGCTCTACGCGGGGTGGACTTCACGGTCGAGAAGGGCGAGATGGTAGCGGTGATGGGGCCCTCGGGCTGTGGCAAGACCACGATGCTGAATTGCCTCTCCGGTCTAGACGACCTGACCTCCGGAAAGGTGCTTATTGAGGGAAAGGATATCCACGCGATGAAGGATGATGAGAGAACTGCGTATCGCGCAAGAAAAATGGGCTTCATTTTTCAGAGCTTCAACCTCCTCCCCGTGCTGACTGCTCTCGAAAACGTCGAGCTCCCCCTTTTGCTCGTCGGGACTCCAATGAAGGAGGCAAGGGCAAGAGCGCTCGAAGCATTGGCCCTCGTCGGCCTCATCGGCCGTGAGAACCATAAGCCGGCCGAGCTGAGCGGGGGGGAGCAGCAACGCGTCGCGATCGCACGCAGCCTCGTCAACGACCCCGCTCTTGTCTGGGCGGACGAGCCCACCGGCAATCTGGATACCGAGAACAGCCGCGAGGTCATGGAGCTCATGAGAAAGCTCAACCGGGAGAAGGGCCTGACCTTCGTCATCGTCACCCACGACCCCGCAGTCGGCGGAATGTGCGGGCGTCTTATACGTATGGAGAATGGCAGAATCATCGGCCAGGAGACCGGTGCGCGGTGAGTATATGGAACCCGGCCTTTCCATCTGCCTGCTGCTCGTGCTCGTCATACTAGCCGCGCTCACTGCCCTCGCCCTTCAGGGAAGGGTCGTTTTCCGACTAGCGGTAAGGAACTTCTCAAGAAGGAAGGCTCAGAGCGCACTCGTCGTGGCCGGGCTGATGGTGGGGACCGCAATAATCTCCTCCTCTCTCGTCGTCGGCGACACGATGCGCTACCTCTTCGAGGTCGAGACTTATCGCTCGCTGGGCGAGGTTGACCACGTTGTGTCGGGCACGGACCCGGCGGGAGGTCTGAGAAATTTCGACGGGGGTCTTTATAGTTCCCTCTCTGATGGCCTCTCCTCCGTCGAGGGTATCGAGGCGGTCGCGCCCGCGCTTTTCGTAACCGTCTCGGTACTCAACCCGCGCACCCAGCTCGCTGAGCCCTCTGTGGTCCTCCGAGCTTTCAACTCCTCCGTAATGAGAACCTCGGCGTTCGGAAGTCTTGACGGAGCAGGCTTCTATACGGATGCTCTCGCGCGGGGCGAAGTCGCCCTGAACTCGCGCCTCGGAGAGGCTCTAGAGGCCCGTCCTGGAGACGTTCTGACCGTCGCCTACGGCTCATACATGGCTGGTGGCGGGTCCGGGCCCGTGCAGATTCGCCTCAACCTCACGATTGCACGACTCATTCAGGAAAAACAGCTGTTCGGAAGGGCCAACTACGAGCAGGTCAAGGCACTTTTCATGGAGCTCTCGACCGCGCAGGAACTTTTCAATTTGAGCGGGAAGATAAACACCATCCTGATATCGGACAAGGGGGACATGCGCGAGGGCGAGAGCTGGTCGCCAAAGGTTAACCGCAGCATTTTGAGGGCTCTCGACGGGGCTGTTGGTATGAGAGAGCTGGGGCTCCGTCTCGCCATCACTGGGGATGGGCTAGAGCTGACAAGCACTCTGGGCCATTTCCCCGCGAGCCATGCCTCCCTTTTACTGGAGAAAGGAGCGGCGGTTGGAGCGAAGGCGCTCACCGCTACTGTGGCCCCGCTTCTCTCAGTAAACGGCGCCCCACCTCCGACTCCTCTTGCGCTAGGCTTCAACACCACCGACCCATCGATTCCGGTTGTGGAGAGCGGGGAGCTAGCGGTTCTCAGCGGCCCAGCCTCGTCGCTGAACCTGAGCAACGGCACTTCCATCTCCCTCGCCAGCCGTGGTCTGGACGGAGTGGTGCGCAGTATAAACCTGAAGGCTCTGGTCCTACCCCCCGGCCCAGAACTACTCCTGTCACCCGAAATCCGAAACGTTACCTTTGGTTTCCTGTCCCCTGGGGACGCCCAGCATCTGGTCACGGGCGGCGTCTATCCAGTGGAGATTCTATCCTTCGCTAGAATATGGGGTCCGGACCCGCGGCTCCTTGAGGCCATAGCCTCTTCGGTGCGGGCCGAACTTGATGATAGAATCACGGCCGGGGACGCGGGGCTGGAGGTGCACGACGTCAAGTACGATGGGCTGAAGAGGGCTAGGGCGGGTGGCGAGGCAATCGGCCAGATATTCATGATTTTCTCGGTCTTTGCGATAATTGCGGGGATTGTGCTCATAGTCAATATATTCGTGATGCTGGCAGAGGAGAGAAAAGGCGAGATGGGGATAGTGCGGGCCATAGGGATGATGCGGCGTCAGCTCGTGAGGATGTTCTTGTTCGAGGGTGCCATTTATGTTCTTCTCGCAAGCGCAGTGGGTGGACTCGCGGGTCTGGGCCTCGGCTATCTCCTCATTCAGGCCTTTGGTGTGATTTTCACTGGTGTTGCCCAGTTCCCCTTCTTCTTCAGATGGGAAAGCGTTCTGACGGCCTTCTGTGGGGGCGTGCTGCTCACTCTGATAACAATATACATCACCACTCGGAGGGGTGCTCGGCTCAATATTATTCGAGCAATCAGGAGAATTCCAGAGCCCCGGGGGAGCAGGGCGATGAAGTCCGACATTCAGTACGGGGCCCTGATGCTCGTTTCCGGCCTGCTAATCACATTATTTGCGGCCAGTGCGAAAATAGCCTGGGCCTGGCTCGCAGGACCCTGCCTCTTATTTTTGGGACTCGGGCTGCTCTTACATAAATGGGTCAGCCTGCGGGCTGCAATGAGCTTCTCCTCGACCGCCATACTAGTCTGGGTCTTCAACCCATTCCCCCTCCCCATCGTTTCCGAGGCCGTTTCCGAGGGGGCGGGACTCGATATGTTCGTCGTCAGTGGGGTCTTTCTTGTCATCGCCGGCGTCCTCCTAATGATGTTCAACTCCGACGCCCTCCTCTCGCTTCTCCAAAGGATAATGGGAAGGTCGGGGTCGCTGAGAGCCGCCCTGAAGCTCGCGGTCGCCTACCCGATGGACCGCAAAGGCAGAACGGGGATGACGCTGGCGATGTTCTCTCTCGTGATTTTCACCGTAACGGTAATAGCGATGATAGCGGCGATGCAGGCGTCGATGATGGAGAATATCAAGGGTCAGCAAAGCGGGGGTTATGACATCATCGGTTTCACCGGCCCGGGCACGCCCTTCCAGAACTTGAGTCTTGAGAACCTTCCCTCGCAGCTCCGGGAAAGAGACATACGCCAGCTCCATACACTCAGCACCTCCATGGTCGCACTGGTCGGATACGATGAGATGGGTGGCGGTGGCGGTAGCGGCATAGAGATGGGCCAGCCCATAGCCTCCGGATCCCGCATCACCCAGCTCTACGGTGCAGGCGAAGACTTCCTAGAGAGAAACGGCTTTCCTCTCCAGGAAAGGGACAGTAACTATACTTCTGACAGGGAATGCTGGCTCGCTCTAAAGAATAACCGTTCCCTATGTATAATTGATGGGAGCAGGTTTCAGACGGCCTATATACAGGGCGGCCCGAGCTTCGGGGGCCAGAGGGGGGCCTACGCGGGAGGGACGGTGACAGTGACGGATCTCCAGGGCCAGAACAGGACTAGGACGTTGAGAGTAATCGGCGTGATGCACCAGATGTATTTCTTTCAGGGCATTGTCGTCAACAGGGAGCTGGTCTCACAAGAATACAGCGGGGCAGACAGACTCCTTCTCGTCGACCTCGGGCCGCACGAGGATTCCGGCGGGGCGATGAAGGATTTCAAGAGGGCCTATCTCGAGAATGGGCTGGTTGTGATCGACATCAACGCGATAATATCCATCGTGACGACATCGATATCAAACGTGATGTACCTGATGGAGGCGTTCCTCGCTGTGGGCCTTTTCATTGGAATAGCCGGTATCGGCATCGTATCCTATAGAAACGTCATCGAGCGCCGCCAGCAAATCGGTATGATGAGAGCCGTGGGCTTCACTCGCAGGATGGTTGCCAGCTCTTTCCTCATCGAGACGAGCTTTGTCACCATTCTCGCGATATTCATCGGCATCCTTCTGGGGGTGGGTATAGGCTGGCAGATATTCGATGGGGGTGGTTACAGGGAGCTTGGTGCAAGCTTTGTCATCCCCGTGGAAAACATCCTGATAATCGCCCTGGGAGCCTATCTCGCCACAATTCTGTTTACATTCTACCCGAGCCTAATGGCGGCCAAGGTGCCTCCCGCAGAGGCGCTAAGGTATGTCGAGTAGGGGCTAGTATCAAATATCGCCTGATTCATTCACGCCCCATGGTCGCAATAGACCTCAACAGACTGACCTCGACGGAGTTTAGGAGGATTGTCGCGAAGAACCCTCTGGTCATTATTCCTGTGGGTGCGGTCGAGGAGCACGGGCCCCACCTCCCCTTGGGCACAGATTCAATTCAGCCCGAGTACATCTCCGGCAGACTGGCGAACAGACTTCGGGGACCGGTGCTAATTGCTCCCGCGATCCGCTACGGGTGCTGCTCGACTACGCGTAACTTTCCCGGGACAATATCGATCTCCTTCGACACACTCCGCGCCCTCCTTAGCGAGGTGCTTTCCGAGTTGTGCCGCAACGGTGTGCGCCGCATTCTCGTGCTCTCGGGCCATGCTGGAGGTGCACACATGAGCGCCCTCCGGCTCGCAGGAGAGGGGGTCGTGGCCCGCTGGCCCGAGCTCAAATTGATGGTTCTCTCAGATTATGATATCGCATACGAGCTGCGTGGAAAGGAGTTCGACGAGCGGGACGGGCATGCGGGAACAATAGAAACCTCCCGGGTAATGGCGATAAAACCCCGACTGGTGAAAGGAGGGGGCGTGAGGAGCTACGATAGACCGCCTAGATTCATAGTCAGCGCAACTCCGGAGAGATGGTTCCCTGCGGGGATCGTCGGCGACGCCACGGCCGCAACTAAGGGGAAGGGCCAACGGATAAACGACTACATCGTAAAAGCTCTCGTCGAGCTGATTAAGAAGAGCCTGTGAAACCCCGTGCCCCTTTTCACCTCCTCTTCCTAGCCTTCGCCAGAAGGTCCTCCATCATCGCCTCCATCTTCTGCCTTTCCCTATGGCTCATCCTAGCCTCAGGTGGAACCGGTTTGAGAGCTTCGGGCGGTGCGACGGCCACTCCATCGCTCTTGGGTGCGGGAGGCGGGGACGGCGGAGATGGGGGTGGTATCTCGGCAGGCCTCGGATGATACCATCCGGGTGGCGGACCCCTCCGGACCCTCTCCTCCTCCGTCCGAGTCACCTTGAGCTGGGAGAACAGCAGGCTGTCAAGAGGAGTGATGCCCTTCGAGGGTGGGGCAACCACGGGGGGCCTGGGCTGGGTCTGTGGAGCCACTTGCAAGGCGGCACCTCCAGGGATCGCGGGCCTAGGCTCGCTCGGTGCGTTCTCGGGCCGCCGGAGCTCGGGCTCCTCAGGAACCTCCACGAAGTCCTCTTCCCACCCCGCCCCTCCTCCCGTCGCCCTGGGAAGTTGCGTCGGAACCTCCTTTGCGGGGGGGAAGGATTCCCCCGTCATCCACGCCTCCTTCATCTCCAACGTTTCGACCCCGCCCTCCTCTTCGACCTCGACGAAGCCCGCCTCTCCCGGCCCTTGGGGTGGCGGACTCACCAGTTCAGGCTTTGCTTGTCTGAGGAAGGAGAGAAGCTTGCGCGGGGCCTTGGAGGGAGCTGGGGGGACGCGCGGGCCGAGCGGGGGGGCGGGTGGCTCGGCCATCTCTAGAATCTCGAGTTCCTCGACCTCAGCCTCCCCGTGTTTGCTCACGGGCCGGCTGGGCACAGGTACAGGCATTTGCTCAGGCGGGGGAACGGAGGGAATCGATGGCTGGGGCGGAGGTGCGGTGGCTGGAGCGGGTTGGGGCCTCTCAGCCCCAGGGGCTGGCGGAGGGGCACCGGAGGGGGCTGGGCCTGCGGGATACGCGGGATACAGCAACGCCCGCCCGGGCCTCCTGAGTGCCGCGATGGTCACGGCCGCGAAGCCCAGGATCAAGACCAGGAGCAGGAGCCAGTCGAAATTGTCTGCTATGAAATTGGGGCTCCGGTTCTGAATCGAGAGGCCGTAGGGGACGATGCGCTCGTTCCCGAGCGCGTCGACGGCCATAATCTCTACTGTATGGGAGCCGTCGTCATTGAGGCCTGTGTCCCAGGTGAAGGTATAACGGCCGTCGGTGTCGAGCCTCATCTCCCTCCAGTCCCCGCTCTTGAGCCTTATGCACACACGCGAGACGCCAGCCGAATCCGAGACCATGGCGCGGAACTCTATTTTTCCGGTGAGTCTGTCTCTCACCGAGGGCGAGGAGAGCGCGATCTCAGGTCCAGTGGTGTCCAATCTGACAGTGGTGTTCGCTTCAGCCGTATGGCTCGCGAGATCCTCGACCACCACAGTGAGGTTGTGCGGGCCGTCGGGAAGTCCGGCCAGTGAGAGCTCGGTTTCATAGAAGCCCGTAGCGGCGTTAAGGAAGAGCTCCTCAGAGGTAGAGTTGTCAAGAAGCAACCTGACGCTCCTGACTCCAACCGCATCCTCAACCCTCAGGCGCACCGGCACATCCCCTTTCGTCTGGAGCGAGCTCCTCGGTGCAATAATGTGTAGCCTTGGCCCCTCCCGGTCAATGAAGATTGTTACACTGACCTCAGTCAGATGCCCCGCGGCGTCCTCGGCCTTGACGGTCACGGTGTGGGGGCCGTCCGGCAGGCCACTGACGCTCGTGCTCTGGTCTGCGGGGGTCCAGGGACCAGTGTCTATGCGGTATACTACCCTGACCTCCTCACCCTCGCCCCGCCCTTCCGTGAGCGCATACTCTATAGTGACCATGTCTGTTATCGGCTCACCCTCCCGTGGCCTGAGTAGAACGAGCGATGGGGCGTTGTTGTCCACGCCGAATTCAACGGGTCCAGCACGCGTCTCCCTGCCGGAGCGGTCGACGGCAATCACGGAGGCGCTGTAGAGCCCGTCCGGCAATTTCGTCGTAATCAGGGAGCGCTCGAAGAACCCAGTCAGACCATTGTAGGACATCTGGAAATCGCCAATTCCGGTGAGGTTCAGCGTCACGCTGACTAGCCCGACATCGTCTCCTGCGAGGGCCTGGAAAACGTACCTCCTCTCGATATATTCTCCATCAAGGGGGCTGATGAGCTGGCACTCCGGGTCATGGTTGTCCACGGTGACGAGGAGGGTCACCTGCACAACTCTGCCCGAGATGTCTTCGGAGCGGATGGTAAGCGTGTGGGGGCCGTCGCAAATGAGACCCGTGTCCCAGTCGGCACTCCAGAGCTCCCCGTGAACCATCCGCACCCAGCCGCCCTCGTCGACTCTGTAAGATACCTTCAGGTCTGATGTGAATGGCCCGTCGTATGAAGCGGCACTCACGGTCACCACACCCGAAACGTGGCCATGGTCCAGTGGATTCTCCACGACGAGCGAGGGTTCGTGATTGTCCACATAGAACATCACGGGCGCAGCCTGCGCGGTCCGGCCAGAGAAATCTTCTGCATAGGCTCCGAGTGTATAGCCTCCGTCAGTCAACTCCCGAGTGTCCAGCTCGAACTCGAAGTAGCCGCTCTGAGAGTTCCAGTCCGCCTCGCCGCTGGCGGCGCCCGACACGAGCACCCTTTGAATCCCTACTCCGTCCGAGGCCTTGACCGCAACCACAATTTTACCGCTCACAACTGCCCGCTCCCCCGGATATACAATCCTGCAGACCGGATTGTTGTTGTCGACGGTCACCTTCAGGGTCTGCTGGACGGTGTGGCCGGCCCTGTCCATAGCGCGCACTACGATGAGGTGGGGCCCCTCCTCCTCCTCCAGCGTCTGCCAAGGAACCCCCGTCGAGACCCAATCTCTCCCGTCCACGCTGTACTCGACCGCGCTCAGGAATGTGTCAGAAGTTCCGGATGTGTTGATTATGACTACACCAGAAACGAAGTCCCCCGAGCGAGGCGAGGCGATCCTCAGGGATGGGGGGTGGTTGTCCACGTTGAAGGTCAGGGGAACCGGCGGGTCAATGGGATGGCCCGCGATGTCCTGCCCCGACACGGAAAGAGAGTAGCTCCCGTCAGGTATTGATGAGGTGTCGAGTGAGGCTTCGAAGCAACCGCTCAGCCCGTTGTAGTGAGTGTTGAGGCGCATGGAGCCTGGTCCAATCTCGAGCTCGATGGTCTGGACGGCGGCCGCGTTCGTGGCCCTCGCCCTGACAGTCAAAAGGCCCTCGACGAACTGGCCAGGCTGGGGTTGGATGATTGTGATGACTAGGGGCCGGCCATTGTCGATGTAAACGTTCCCGGACTGGGAGGCACGATTGGAGGCGTTATCTCGAGCTGTTACGCGGAAAGTGTAGATGCCGGTTGCGCGGCCGGTGGCAACGAGCACACCCTTCGATGTGTACCTCCCGTCGCCTGGGGTCTGGTCGTTTCCGCTTCCGTCATCCAGCATCTCGACGGAGGAGGGGCCGCCGATGGCCGAGGTGTCCACCTCGACGCTCCCCACCCCCCCAACGCTCCCAGGATCATTGACCGTTGCTAGGATTGAAATCGACTCCCCGTCCCCGGCCCACCATTTCCCTGGGCCGTACCTCACGTCGATATTGGAGAGAACGGGCGGGGTGTTGTCAAGAAGAACGTAAGCAACATCATTGTCTCTATTTCCAGCGATGTCCTGGGCCGTCACTGTGAGATTGAATACCGCCGTGGCCGCCGAGCCAACGGTTATCCACGCGCTTCCGTAATAGCCGTCGCTGGGGGCTCTATCTCCATGGGCACCGTCGTCGAACATGCCCATATAGGATGGGCCGCCAATCGGTGAGGCGTCGCACCACACCTCAGAAATTCCGCCGACCTCCATCTTCTCCACCACCATCGCCAAATCCTCGTAGATCTGCTTGAGCTGGGAGGAGCTGGGGGCGTGGTAGTAGGCGCCTCCATCGGAGCTGTAGGCTATTTCCTTCAGAACGGTCTCATTGAGCTTCTGATATGGCGGGGACTGGGGGTCGAGGCCGATGGTGTAAACGGGTATGGAGGCGTTCTTGCAGTCCTGGAGGGTGTGGGTGCTGTGTCCACCTCCGGCGAGTTCGTCGTTTCCGTCTGTAAGAATAATGACCACTGGCATGTTGGGGGAGGTCTTGGCGTATTGAATCGCTTCGTATATCGTGTCGTAAAGCGGGGTCCAGTCGTCCGCGCTCAGGGCGTCGATGGTGGAGTTCAGTGTCGCCTTGTCTGATGTAAATGCCACTTCCAGCTTCGGCTTGTTTCCTCCCGGGCCCGCTGGATTATTGAAGGAGTATATCGCGGCCCTGTCGTACTCTCCGAGATTGCCGATGAATGTCTTGGCGGCGGTTTTTGCATCGCTTATCGGTGTGCCGCTCATTGAGCCGGATGTGTCTATGACCAGAACTACGTCCACCGTCATCTTCGTGTCAACAACCCTCGAGACGATTCTCACGCTGTCCCCGAATTTCGCCGCAGACTGCCCTGCGGGGTAGACGCAATAGGAGTTTGTTATGAGGGGGTCGTGCGTGTCGACAGCCACCTTCGCCGTGACGGTCGCCGAGTTCCCGGCCATGTCGGTTGCCGTAATGAAGGCATGATGGTAGCCCATAGTAGCGTTGACCGTGATTCCGCCGCTCCCGAAAATGCCGTCCATTGACCGGGTATCGTTGTGGAGGCCATCGTCGTGCATCTGAACGCTTACTGAGCCCAGATTCGTCAAGTTACACCAGACCCACGCCAGGCCGGAGGCCTTGTCAGCCGCCTCGACTGTCAAAGAGACTACGCCGCCCTTCTTCACAGCGCCCAGCCCAGCCGGGTATATGACACTCGCGTTGGCTAGGGAGGGGGGTGTGTTGTCAAAAAGAACCGATACGGAATGGTAGGCGCTCTCGCCGTCCGGGTCGTAAGCCCTTACGGCGACCGAGTGCCAGCCGTCAATGAGGCTTCGGGTGTCGAGCTGGAAGAGATAGGCTCCTCCGGAGATTGTGCCGGTCTGACCATAGAAGAGGCCGTCGACGTACAGCTCCCCCCTCTTTGCATATGGGGGAACCGTGGCCGAGACAGTCACCATGCCGGACTTCATCGAGCCTGTGGAAGGGGAGGTAATGTTTACGGAGATTCGCCAGTTGTCAATCGTTATCGTGGTCTGCACTGAGGCCCCGTTCCCCTCCGGGTCGTAGGCTATTACTACCAGAGAGTGGGGGCCGTCCTTTAACGTTGCGGTATCAACGATGTGAGAGAAGTAGTAAAGAGAGCCCGACTGGGTGAGTGTGTAGTCGACCGACACAAGTGCGCCGTCGATGTAGAAGTCCCCGTGTGTCGCATAGGATGGGGCATAGGCCATCAGCGTTTGGTTGCCCATCAGAAGAGCTCCTCCGGGTGAGATCAGGAGTGAAACGCTGATTTGGTAGTTGTCAACATTGACCGTGAGGGTCTGGGAGGCCGTGCCGCCGTCGGGATCGGTTGCAACCACAGTGAACGCGTGTGGGCCGTCCCTGAGGGTTTTCGTGTCGACCACAAACCTGAACTCGCCCGAGACGCGAGAAGTGGTGGTCGAGTGGAGGCCGCCGTCGATATATAGCTCTCCCCTGACCGCGTAGGCCGGCACAGAGGCCCTCACGATCTCCGTGCCCCCCAGAACGCCGCCCCCCGCTGGATATAGTATATTCACATAAATCTGATAATTGTCGACGGCGGCGCTCTGCGAGGCGGTGGCGTAGTTGCCGTCGGGGTCGTAGACAGTGGCGCTCAGAATGTGGGTCCCGTCGTGGAAGGCTCTGGTGTCGAAAGAGAAGTCGAATCGGTTACTGCTTATCGTGGTGTCAGTGGAAACCAGAATTCCATCGACCCGGAGCTCCCCACTTCGGGCGTAGGGCGGGACATATACGGATACTGTGGCGTTGCCAGAGAGTGGGGTTGATAGAGGAGCGAAATTCGCATATACGTTCCAGTTGTCGAACTCGCCGCTGACAGTGGCCGCGCCGAAGTTTCCGTCAGGGTCATAGGCCACCACCGTTAGTCTATGTTTGCCGTCCGGATAACTTGTTGTGTCCAGAGAGAACTGGTATCTGCTTAGCGCGTCGAGATCGATGTCTATGGCATAGATGGAGCCATCGACGTATAACTCACCTTTAACAGCATAGGCCGGGACGGTGGCATTGACCAGATAGGTTCTGGATATTGTGAAGCCGTTCAAGGGATTATTGATGGTCACGCTGATGTCATAATTGTCCACCAAGACACCCCTCGAGGCCGTCGCACTGGCTCCGTCTGGGTCATAGACAACAGCTGTCAGGACGTGCTTTCCGTCGGGGAAGAAGAGAGAGCTGAAGGAGACCCTGAACTGGCCCAATGCTTGGGTCGCGCAGGTAGCTGTGAGAACACCATCGACAAAGAGCTCGCATTTCGTCGCGTATGAAGGCACCGATACGGCCACGGTGACGTTCCCTGACACTCTTGCCCCTTCGGATGGCGAGGCTATTGAGGCATAGATGTTGTAGTTGTCGAAAACGGGGCTCCTGACATCCACCGCATAGTTGCCGTCGGGGTCATAAGCCCGCGCGCTCACCAGGTGTGTCCCGTCAGGAAAGCCCTTTGTGGCTAGAAGAATCTGGTACCAGCCCCTTCCGCCACTGACGAATGTGAGCGTGGTGCAGGTCGCGATGTGCTGGCCGTCAACGTACAGCTCGCATCTCGTGGCGTAGTCCGGAGCATTGACCCAACACGTTACATTCCCCGAAATCACCGAACCTGTGGTGGGGGAGGAGAGGGTGCAAAAGATATTGTAGTTGTCCACAATCACGGATATCGTATGGGCTCCCCTCTCCCCGTCCGGGTCGAGGGCGACCACGCTGAGGAAGTGCTTGCCATCGGAGAGAGCCTTCGTGTTTAGGCTGAAGCTCAGCGCGCCCCCCGAGAGTCCACCAGCCGTCGCGACGAGCTGCCCGTCAACGTATAGCTCTCCGCTCTTTGCGTAGCTGGGAACGCTGGCTGTGACCGTTGCGGTCCCCGAGACGATTCCGCCATCCACGGGGCTAGTGATGGTCACGGATATTTGGTAGTTGTCGAATGTGACGGAGCGAATTCCGACCGCGATGCCACCGTCGGGGTCGTAAACCACGACCCTGAGCCTGTGCATCCCGTCGCTATAGTCGCTCGTGGAGAGTGTGAACTGGAGCTGGCCGGAGCTGACCGAGGTGTCCACGGCCGAGAGCTCGTCATCCACATAAAGCTCGCCCTTTTGTGTGTATGAAGGTACGGAGGCGTTGACTGTGACATTGCCCGACAGAACCGCACCCGCGCCTGGATGAGTGATAGTCACGTAAATGTCGTAGTTGTCGAACCCATACTTCAGGGTGTGGGAGGCTCTCTCGCCGTACGGGTCATATGAGACGGCAGTCACCGTGTGGGAGCCATCGTGAAAGTCCGAGGTGTTGAGGATATAGGTCTGGTACCACAAAGCGCCAACGTTGGCTAGGGAGGTGGTGGTTGCATAGAGACCTCCGTCAACGAGTAGCTCCCCGCGCACAGCATAGTCCGCCGTGTTGACCCAGACCGTCCTGCTCCCGGAGAGGGGGGAGCCCGTGCCAGGGGAGACAATGGTCGCGAATATTGCGTAGTTATCAAATGAAACAGTCGAGACTCCAACGGCGCTGTCCCCGTCAGGGTCGTACGCGATTACGCTAAGGGAATGGGGTCCGTCTGGGTAGCCCCGGGTGTCGAGCTTGAATGAGAACATGCCACCGGACACACTCGTGGAAAGCGCGATGAATGTACCATCCAGATATAGCTCTCCCTTCCGGGCATATGATGGAACGGTGGCGTTCACGGTAATTGTGCCTGATACGGTCGAACCGGAGGCGGGGTAGGATATCGAGCAGGATATCTGGTAGTTGTCAATTGCGACATGCCTTAGGGCCGTGGCGCTCTTACCGTCCGGGTCGTAGACAATCCACCGGAGGCTGTAGCCACCGTCCGGGAAGGCGAGAGTGTCGAGGGATATCGCGTACTGCCCTCCTGAAATCGTTGTATCCACCCCTACCAGGTCGCCCTCCACAAACAGCTCCCCCCTGACCGCGTAATTAGGCACGGAGCATGTGACGGTATACGTACCTGAAATCATGGCCCCGTTGGGCGGGTTGCCGAAGAGAACGTAAATGTTCCAGTTGTCGAAGGTGACTGGGTGACCATCGGCGATTTCGTTTCCCTGCCAGTCCCGCGCCACGGCTGTTATGGTGTGGGCGCCGTCCGGGAAGGCGGTTGTAGCGAGGGTGTAGTCCCACCTGCTGGTTCCCGCGTTGTAGGCTGCGTTCGAGACCCATTGGTCGTCGACGTAGATTCTGACGCTCGCCGCGCCCTGCGCCCGTACGCTCACCACATAATTGCCGGATATCGTTGCTCCAATCGCGGGCGTAACTATGTCAGAGTCGAGGGTATAGAAAATCGTGACCCAGCAATAGTCCTCTTTTCCGGTCACTCCGTTAGCGACGCCGTCGAGGAGCCAGAGGGCCCAGTTGCCCGCGGAGTTCAGGCCGGCGAAATTGTTCAGGGTGAATGTCTGCCGGGGCCCTCCCCACGGCGCCCAGGGTATCTGCTGCCACACGCCACCCGGTGACGCAAGCCAGATCTGCAGCTCGGCCGGGTTTGCATGGGTTAGACCAATGGTCACCTCTAGCCTGCTTATGGTGACGGAGGGGGCCACGATTATGGGGTCCGACACCCAATTCCCCTCCGGGGTTATTCCTAGGTTCCCGCCCGACTGAAAAGTCATTGTGTAGGTTGCAGATGGAGTCCCAGCCTCGACATCCAGCGATACGAGCGGGAGGCCGCAGAGCGAGACAAGGCAGTAGGCGAGAAGCAGTTCCTTGACCCTGGCAAGGCGCGAATCTCTGTCCCTGATTATCATATTCCTCTCTCCCCCTCGCACATAACCATCGCAAACAATGAACTACCCCTTTTTTAAGGTTTGTGGAACGGAAAAATCAGGCCCCTCTCTGGGCCCGACGGACCTCAGTAAGGAGCTCCTCACTCCCCCCTACTCTAGACCCTCCGGGCCTATGGTAAAAATGGCGCTCTTCCCCTCCCTGAGAGAGCGGTGCTTCATCAATGTGGCCTTTCTTCGGGGGCCCTCGCACCTCTCGAGCTTCAATATCGCCTTGGCGGTGTGGAGGAAGGCGTGGCCGCCTATCGGCTCGAAGCTGCTCCGGGCGGAATCAGTGTAGACCTGCGTGGTGATGACCACAGGGAGCTGCTTTTTTCTGGCAAGGACGAGGAGCTTCGTTATCTGGGCGATGAGCGAGGTCCGGCCCTCGTCCTCGGCCTCCGTGCCGAACAGGACTCGATAGTAAATCGTTGCGGAGTCGAGCACGATAAGCCCGACCTGCGCCTCGCCCTCTATGATTTTCTGGCTCTTCTCTATGGCGTCCCTCTGTTCGTCGAGTGTGGAGGGCTCGAAAAACAGGATGCTCGGTGCGAGCCTGTCGAATTCCTGGCCGCATATCTGAGCAAAGCGCTCTACAGAGACGCCCTCTGTGTCTATATAAATCACTTTGAGGCCACGCTTTGCCACCTCGCGAGAAAGCTGAAGGCAGAAATTGGTCTTGCCGCTCCCGCCCTCTCCGTAGAGCAGAGTGATGGTGCCGCACTCGACACCCCCGCCCAGAAGCTCGTCAAGGGGTGCGCAGGCGAGGGGAATTCGCTCGTGCTTCACGTGAAGAGCAAGGCACTGGCGGTGAATATAGTTTGCGCCGGAATGCGGCTCCCTCCGCAGCGCCGCGCCCCTGCCCGGAAAATGGCGCTGGCGCGGATCCTGCAACCGCCCGGCGCAGCGGAGCCGGGTTCAGTATCATTGACGCGGCGGTGCGGAATAGTAAGTGAACCTAATGCAACCGAAGAATTCTTATAGGAGCTCTTACCCACCGAAAGATTCGAATCCTAGAACCTCCATTTCCTATGCAGATGCGAAGACCCGACCCAAAACCCGGCAACAGGCTCATCCCGGAGAACCTCGCCCTCATTCTCCCGATGCTGTATCAGGGATGGTTTGAAAACAAGAATTTTCAAGAGTCCCCTCCCGTCTGCCCTAAATGTAAATCACAAATCAAGCCCTTTGACCGGGTTAGGCGGGTCTACATGAGAATTCTCACCCTCGAGGGAATTCCTCGAAATATCTATGTCAATGTCCGCAGATTCCGGTGCTCCAATGGCCATATCACCATGGCCAATGACGCATTCTACCCCAACTGCCGTTATGGTAAGAGAATCGTGGACCTGATTCTATACCTCGGCGCTACCAGACCCTTTAACTCTGTGGAAAAGGACCTGTCCGACCTGAGAATTCAGGTCGATAGGGATACTGTCCGGAACTACTTCAAGAGATTCGGCGCGCGCTCTGCACAGCTGGCAGGAATTAAGGTATTTGATAAGGACCAGGCAGTGAATGTACTCAAGCTCCTCTTCGGTATGGAGACGATTGAGGCCCTCAGGAAGAGGTATCCTGGATTAAAGCTGTCAACTCAGGCCGATGAGACGTATCCGGCGAAGAAAGGAGCTCTTTCGCAATTCCGGCAAACTCTCGTTAAATGCCGTCAAAAAGGAGAGGAGTGCCCGGACTACCCGGAAGCCTTCACAGTCGGTATGAGGCTCTCGCCCGAAATCAATATTGTCACAAGCCTGTCCGTTCACCCCTGGCCCATCACCGACATTCAGGGAATGGCCCTTCGATATCCCATTACCGGTAGCGACTATACTCTAACAGACGGAAGCGGCCTGTATGCTCGCTGGCCCAACAGAGTTCCGGATCTGTTCCATGAAGCCAGGAACATGTTCACAGAATTCCGTGAGGGGCTTCCTGAAGGTCAACCACTCAATGAAGACCTTATGAATGGATTCAAAGAACAATTCAGAAAGCATAAAGAGAGGAGGGTCAGGACTCTCTCCACTCTATATCCTCAGTATGTGAACGACCGGAATGAGTTTACAGGGAGGTTGGGAGCGGGGGCGGGTGAAGGTCTTGCTAGCAGAATGAAGTATTTCATGGGCGTGCCATATAAAACGATTTCATCCTTCCTGGGAAGGATAGTGGCCTATGCCATTGTAGATTCTCTATATACATTTCGAAGAGGGAAATCCAGCAAGAGTTTCGCTCATTCCAGGAGCACTTTCAAGTGGGAGGATGTTATGGATTGCCCAGAGAATGTTAAGGACCCCCTTCTCAAGATGTTCCGGGGGTGGTACCCTGAGAAATTTCAGAGGTTCGGAGGGGGATGAATAGATGGATTTGTGGAGGGGTATTTATAGGGCTGATAACTGGTTATTCTGCACCGCCTCATGAGCTCCTCGTAAAGGGCAAGGGCGCGCCGGAGCATGTTCTCGGCCTCGACAAACCTTTGCGCGGATGTCAGGAACTCTCCGAGCTCCTGGCATGCGGCAGCCAGATTCCTCCTCCGGGCCCGCGAGCGCGGGTTGAGCGAGACGAGCTTCTCGTGAAGGGCTATTGAATCCCGTAAAAGCTCTTCGGTACGCTCGGGTACTTCCTCGTTCACCTTCGGCACCCGGAACACCTCCATTAACGAAGCGCCTGAGGATTTATTGAAATTCTGCCTAGGTGGCTAATCCAGCCCCCTCGCGGGCCTATCCCTCCCCTCTCAGCGTGCTCCCTTCGACCCCCCCATCGCCTCCTCGATTCTCCTCATCCCCTCCTCTAGGTTCTCCATTGACGTGGCGTAGGAGATTCTGATGTGGCCCTCGCCCCCGGGGCCGAAGGCCGAGCCGGGCGTGAGCGCGACATGGGCCTTCTCAAGTAGTTTCTCGGCGAGCTCGAGCGAGGGCATGTTGACTCTGTACTTCGGGAAAAGATAGAAGGCCCCGGAGGGCCTCCGGCACTCGAAAAGGCCCGAGGCCTCCAGCCGCCCGAGCAGGAAGTCCCTCCTCCTCCTGAACTCCTCCCTCATTCTATCCACGCAGTCCTGCGGGCCCCTGAGCGCGGCCACCGCGCCCTTCTGCGCGAATGAGGGTGCGCAGGTCAGGGTGTGCTGCTGGAGCCTGTCTAGTTGCTTCATCAGCTCCTTCGGTGCCACCACCCAGCCCAGCCTCCAGCCCGTCATGGCGTAGGACTTGGAGAGGCCGTTGAATGTAATTGTCCTCTCGAACATTCCATCGAGCGAGGCGATTGATACGTGCCTCCCTTCGTATATCAGCTTCTCGTATATCTCGTCCGTGAGGACGAGGAGGTCGTGGTCTCGCGCTAGATCAGCTATTCCCTTCATGTCCGCCTCCGTCGCGACGCTGCCGGTCGGGTTTGAGGGCGAGTTCAGCACCACGGCCCTCGTGCGGGGCGTTAGGGCCTCCGCGAGGCGCTCCGGCGTCATCCTGAAGTCGTCCTCTGCGCGCAGGCGCAGGGGCACGGGTTTGCCGCCGGCAAGCCGGACCATTGGTATGTAGGAGACCCAGCCGGGGTCCGGGACGACAACCTCGTCGTCCCTATCAACAAAAGCCATCATCGCCAGATAGATTCCGAGCTTTGTCGGGGTGACCAGAACATCGTCCGGGGAGCAGGGAATTCCGTTCTCCACGCGCGACTTCTCCGCTATGGCCTCCCGAAGCTCTGGAATTCCCTTCGACGCCGTGTAGTGCGTGAAGCCCGCCCTCATCGCCTCCGCTGCTGCTTCGACGATGTGGGCCGGAGTGGGGAAATCGGGTTCCCCGAGTGCGAAGGATATGGTCTTTATCCCTCTCGCCTTGAGCTCGCGCTCCATGTTCGCCATCCTCACGGTACCCGACTCAGCCAGACCCTCCATCCTCGAGGAGACCCGGACCATAGTTTCCCCCCCGCGCCCGGGAAAAGGGGTCGTGTGTAATTAATTTTGGGGAGGAGGAGAGGCGGGATAGCTCCGGTCCTCTCGGAATCGTATGGGGGCTGGGTGCGCGGGCTGTCCTGCTGGCTGGGGCTCGGGGCGTGTCGCGGACGGCCGTCCTATTGCGCAGCCCCCCAGGGAGCAATACCCTTATAAACAGCGAGGCGATAGGGTCCTTGATGGGCTCCTACCCGGTCCTGCAGGTTGCGCTCGACCTGATGAACCTGCACCGGGCCCTTCAAATCGCGAGGGAGGCGGTCGAGGGCGGCGCGGACTGGGTCGAGGCCGGCACACCCCTTATTAAGAGCGAGGGGATGGAGGCCGTCAGGGCCCTCCGCAGGCTTTTCCCGAGGCACAGAATCGTCGCGGACATGAAGACGCTCGATGTGGGGGCGTTCGAGGTCGAGCTCGCGGCCAAGGCCGGGGCCACGGTTGTCATCATAATGGGCATCTCGGACGACGACACCGTGCGCGAGGCCGTGCGCGCAGGGAGGAAGTACGGCTGCGAAATCATGGTGGACCTCCTTGGCTGCGCGGACAAGGCGAAGAGGGCGCGGGAGCTCGAGGCGATGGGCGTGGACTATTTGTGCGTTCACGTCGGCATAGACGAGCAGATGGCGGGCGGAACCCCCATTGAGACGCTAAGGGAGGTCTCGGCGGCGACGAAGCTGCCGGTGGCGGCGGCGGGAGGAATCAACTCCGAGACCGCGGCGAAGGCTGTGAAGGCGGGGGCGGCGATAGTCATCGTGGGCGGGGCACTGACCAAGGCGCCGGACGTAGCTCGGGCCGCGAGGGCGATAAAGAGGGCGATGCTCACCGGCAAGGCCGTGAGGACGAGGCTCTATAAAAAGTACGATGAGTCGAATGTCCGCGAGGCGCTGATGAAGGTCTCGAGCTCCAACGTCTCGGACGCGATGCATAGGAAGGGCGCGATGGCGGGGATGAGGGCTATAATCCCCCGCGGTGCCAAGATGGTCGGAAGGGCCGTGACCGTCAGGACCGCGGACGGGGACTGGGCCAAGCCCGTCGAGGCGATCGACGTGGCCGAGAGGGGAGATGTCATCGTCATCGAGGCGGGCGAGGGGAGGGCCGCGGTCTGGGGCGAGCTTGCGTCCTGGAGCTGCAAGGTGAAGGGCATCGCGGGCGTGGTCATCAACGGTGCAGTCAGGGACGTCGAGGACATCATCGAAATCGGCTTCCCCGTCTTCGCCACCGCAACCGCGCCCAATGCGGGCGAGCCGAAGGGGTTCGGGGAGATAGGAGCCGAGATCGTCTGCGGCGGCCAGGTCGTGAGAATGGGCGACTGGCTCGTCGGCGACGAGACTGGGGTTACGGTGATACCGAAGGAGAGGCTCTCTGAGATTGCGAATCGAGCGCTCGACGTTCTGGAGAAAGAGAACAGAATTCGCGAGGAAATCAAGAGGGGGAGCACGCTATCCAAAGTGATGGAGCTGTACAAGTGGGAGAAGCTGAGGTGATCGCTTGAAGCAGTTCAGCATTCAGGTGAGGGACAGGGTGGGGGAGCTGGCCAGGGTGACCGAGATAATGGCGAACCACGGAATCAACATCATCGCTATATCCAGCGAGGGCGCGGGCTCCAAGCGGCCAGTGATAAGGATAGTGACCGAGGACCAGGCCTCGACCCGGAAGGCCCTGGAGAGGGCGGGGCGGGAGTTCACGGAGGAGGAGATTCTGGTCGTGAAGCTCCTAGACAGACCTGGCGAGCTGGCCAAGATCGCGCGCAGGCTCGCGAGAAAGGCGATAAACGTGAACTCGATATACATCTTCGGCAAGAGCGACGGAAAGACCGAGATTGCGCTCGCGGTAGATAAATTGGACGAGGCGAGGGAGGTTCTGGGGGTCAGGTAGGGCTGGGGGAAGCACGCGGGTCTCGGCCCCAGGGGGGCGGGGCTGTTTCGCTCCAGCCCTTGCGCCGGAGTGCCGCATGTTCTGGCCCGCCAGGCGGGGCTCTAGCCATGGGAGGGGCGTGTTCGGCCAAGAGTAGCGGATGAGGTCACAGCAAGCCCAGTCCCTTCGCCAGCATGTATCCGCCTATCACGAACTGCAGCACGGACACGTATCTCGAGAGCTGCCTAGAGCCGGTCCTCTCGGCCGCGGCGGCGCCGGCCCAGGCCGCGACGCAGCCCCCGATCGCAAGCGGGACCGCGACACCGATGTCGAAGTGGCTCAGGGAGGCCTTGGCCGCAACCGAGGCGCAGGCGGTGAAGAGAATCGCGAGAAGGGAGGTGCCGATGGCCACATGGACCCCGACGCCGAGAAGAACCATCACTGGGACCATGACCAGCCCGCCGCCGACGCCAAGGAAGCCCGCTAAAAGGCCGGCGGCGAGGCCGAGGAGGACTAGCACAGGGTAAGGGTTCCGGAGCCCGCACTCGGTTGGCTCCCGAACACCTGGCCCCGCGGGCTGCCGCTCCTCTCCCTCCACAAACTTCGCAACCTCTGCAGCGCTTCCCCGCCGCCGGGCATCGCGACCGCATGGCAGCTTCGCTCCGCCTGTTCCGCCGGCCCCGCCCTCACGAGCCCCCACCGCATTATTGACCCCCGTTCCTCCTCCCCTCCCGGAGTTCAGGAATAGCTCAACTCCCATCACTAGTGCGAAAATGCCGAACGCGAGCTCGAGCCAGTTCTGCGGGGCCGGGCTGCTGATGTAAGAGCCTGCGACGCCCCCGAGAACGCCGGAGGCCCCGAGCGCGAGAGCGTAGCGGAGGTTTAGATGCCTCGCTTTCATATGTACGTATGAGCCCATCGGCGAGACGAATATGATGGCGAAGAGGGAGCAGGCCGTGGCCTCGCTGAAACTGCCCACGAGCCCGGCGAAGAGGAGCCCGGGGACCATCACAATCCCTCCGCCTATGCCAAACATTCCTGATAGCAGGCCCGCGGCCGCGCCTATGCCGAGCGCCGCGAGGAGAGACAGGGGGTCCACAAGCCTCGTAACGGCCGCTGCGGATTTAACGGTATCTGATGATTTCCCGACCTGGCGTGGCGGCGACTGGCAACGATTAATATGGCGCAGTATGTTCTATGTCCAATGACACCATCGGGCTACCTCGCGCTCCTGCTCTGGATGTTTGCGCTCGTGACTCTGAGCGCCCTCAACGACAGGCTCCTCTCGCGCATATTCACGAGCGGCAGGCACAGGGTCTTCATATGGCTCGGAGTCGTGGTGCACGAGGCGAGCCATTGGCTCGCTTGCATCCTGACCGGGACGAAGGTTTTCGAAGTCAGGATGTTCGAGAGGGATGGGGGCTATGTGAGGCACGAGAGGCGTGGGCCGGTTGTGATGGCGCTCATCGCGCTCGCGCCCATTGCCGGTTGCTCGCTTTTCCTCGTGTTTCTGGTCCATCTGTTCAGGGCGCTAGGGGTTCTCTTCGAGCCCGGAGGGCTGGAGCTCGAGAGGCCTCTCGAGTCAATATTTACGCTCCTCAAATCGGCCGCGCTGACTTTCTGGATGAATATAACTGCCTTGAGCGCCGTGACATTTCTCTTTCTCATCTTCCTATACTTCGTATGGTCTGTCGCGGCCTGCCTCGCTCCCAGCAGGCAGGACCTCGGGCACGCCGCTACAGGGAGTGTGGTTCTGGCGCTGCTCGGAGCGCTCTCTGTCCTGCTCAAGCCGCTCTCTGTCCTCGGCGTCGAGGGAACGCCAGTGATGGACTTCATAGGCTCAGCCCTGGCCGAGGCGGTTGGGGTTGCGCTAATAGTCTCTATTTTCCCGCTCATCATCGGTATCCCGAGCGCCCTCGCCGGCTCAAGGTGAGGTCTGGCGAGTGGGCCAATGGGTCCGGGAGAGGGGACCCTTTTCAGAGCTGGAAATGGAGCGGTCTGGCGGGGGGCTCAGGCCGAGTGCGTAACCCTCATCATCATGCTCAGGACGACGTCCGTGGCCTCCAGAATTCCTAAACCGTGTCTTAGGGAGTGGCACGAGAGCTCCATCAAAACCTTTGTTAGTTCGTCGGAGGCTCCGCGGTAGAGCTGGAGCGCTCCGACCCCCTCCCCTATTCGCCTTCGTTCGAGACTAGAAAATCTCGATTCGGTCCAACATTCGCCGGAGCTCTCTACGCTTTCTAGACGCCGGCTGGGTAGTTCTCTTCAATGTATTCCAAGGTGCGGCGCTCGATGTCAGGAATTATCTTCTAGACCCAATGCATCTCCGACACAAGAGGGCGGCAAAGCTCCCAGAGCCTCTGGATTTCTTCCATCTCATAGAGAACCGAGAGGCGCGCGTTGCGGAGCTACCAGGCGGGCCAGAGCTTGAGGGAGCGGAGAGCGGCCGCACCCGCGAGGCCGCGGGCGAGGAAGGCGCTCTGCTCGTCGGTGGCCAGCCTAGTCCCGATGTGCCTTTTTTCGGGAAGGTGTCCCTGTAGTTCCGCGCGAGCTCCAAAAAAATAATTCGTCAAGGCTCGAATCTAGTAGAAAATTTCTCTTGAACTCCAGCTGTTTTCTGGATATCAGGCCCGGGAGGTCTCTGAGAATTCCATCGGAATATATCATGGCAGCTTTCTCTACCATGATTCTCGTGACGCCCGTCTCCGGATGGATGAGAGCCTCTATCGCCTCCGCCAGCTTTCTCCGGGTCGTCCTCGAGCGGGTTGTAGGACCTGAACTCTGCGACGAACATCGATTCGGCCCTCGGGAAGAGCTCGTTCTTGAGGGTGGTGGCAATGAGCCTTATCTTCCCGCTCTGGTCTACCCTCTTCCTGAGCAAAGCCTCTACGTCGGAATCCTTCGGGCCCTCAAGCATCTCCTAGAAATATCCAAAGCTCCAAATTAAGTCAAAGGAGTGGCAGGGGAAGGCGAGTTCCACTCAGCTCCCTCCAGTGCACTTTGTGTTGTATATCAGCCTTACGATCGAATCATAGGTGGCCATGTCGTCCGGCCCGGGCGGGAGGACGATGTCCCGAATTCTGTTTCCGGAGGGAGAGGTCCCGTACATGGCCGCACCGGCGACGATTACCACGGTCCCGCGCTCTGGGCAGGGCCACCACTCAGCCCTCACCTTTATCCTGGCGCCGACGGGGAAGTCGATGAGGGAGCCAGAGCCGGGCACCTGCAGGAGGGCGTCGTACTCCACCCAGTTCGTCTCGTGGCCACTCCTGATGACGCCCGTGCCCTCCTTGCGCGTCTCCTTTTGAATCGTGAGCCCGTCCATCTTGAGTCCCTCGATTCTCTTCATCACCTCGTCTCGAATCATATCCTGAGGCGGTATGATGACGGTCTTGAGCGTCACTAGGAAAACCACTCCCGGGTAGGGAGGGCTCGCGAGGTCCCTGTCGTCGTACCTGAATGCTCGCGTCTCAACGCGCAGCAGTCCGTACATGAGGAGCTGGGAGGAGTCAAGCGACCTGTCCCTGACGTAGCCCGTCTTGTTCAGAACATCCGTGGGGAACGAGGCTGTCTGGATGTCGTTGACCTTCATGTAGAAGTAGCCGTAGAACGAGGTGCTGATGGCGAGGGAGCAGAAGACCACGACCCCGAGCCTCCTCAAGAGTTGGGGTTTGTAGCCTTCTCTCTTGTCCAAGTAAATCATGTAGCCGATGACCCAGAGGGCGAGGAGCACTGGAACGAAAATCTGGAGCTTCTGGTCTGTGAAGGTGTAAAGGAGCGCGCATAGCCAGAGGATGTTCAGGACGAGCCCCCTCGGGGAGGCGAGGATGTCTCTGAGGTTGCTCAGGAACCCGCGAGCCCACCCCACCAGCCTTTCGAACATCACGGAATGATAATCGAGCTCCATTGATAAATACTGTTTGACCGATACTGTCGGACATGTCGGGCGGAGGCAAATCAACCTGGCCCCGGCAGCGGTTTGCGAGACCAACGCCCCGCTCAGTGCCATCAATGCCCTCGCAGCACTCCACGCCCCATGTCCCCTCGCCGCCTCAGGGCTGCTTCGACCGCCAGCCTCCTGACCTCCTCAGGCGGGGCGTCCGTCCGAAAGCCCGTGGGGCAGAAGTGCGTTCTCGACGCCCTGAAGCCCGCGGCGCGCAGGGCCTCGAGCATCGCGGACAGGCCGGGCGGTCCGGTGCGGCTGCCCCTCACAACCGCGTCCAGTTCGTAGAAGAAGGGCGGCATCCCTGCCTCTTCGTCCATCGCCGAGAGGGTCTTTGCGAGCTGCTGCTCGCGGGCGAGCGGCGGCCCCCCGCGGGATCTTTTTCTGAAGGCCTCGAGCACCCCGTCCAGTAGCCCGCGATCGAAGAGTTCCCCGAGCCAGAGGGGGCCGGCGAATTCGGTCCCTCTCTCTCCCCCATGGCCTCCTCCCGCCCCGGCGCCGGGACCGCCGGGGACATGGAAAGGAGCTGCGAATCGTCCGGGTTCCGGAATATAAGGGGTCATCTCCCTGCCCGGACCCACGTAGCCAAGCTCCCCGAGCACCTCCGCGGCCCTCGCGGGACTCCTCAGGGCCTTGAGGTAGACGCGAATGTAGTGGTCTCCCGAGTGGACAAGAACGGGTCTGAGGGCGATGTCGATTCCGGCTGCGCTCCGGACGCAGAAGCCGATGAGAATTCGAGCGGCCGTCTCGTGCATGTATTCGGAGCGGGCGGACAGGGCCTGATAGCGGCGCAGGCAGGTCCGCGGATTGGTGCCGCAGAGCGGGCCGGTGTCGGTGGCGGTCAGGCCGATGAGGCCCCCGTGCCTGACGGACGCCGCGGCCGGCTGGAGGAATGGCGCCGGGGAGCCGAACGGGTCGATGTCAATGTAGTCGAAGCGCTCCTGATAGAGGAGGGCGCGCAGGTCGCTCCGCGACGCGCTCACCAGCCCCCCCAGGCCGTTCAGGGCGATGTTCCTGAGAATCAGCTCGTGGGCCTCGCGGCTCCTGTCGTTGGCGACGAGGGCCTCAAAGTCCAGACCGGTCTCGAGGGCCAGACGGATGGCCCTGACGCCCGTTCCGGCGAGACCGTCCACCGCCCTGAGCCGCCGGCCCAGCGCCCCGCCCGCTGCCGCGACGAAAAGCGTGCAGAGGTCCCTCGCGGGCGCCATCGCGGGGTTGTGGAACACGGGCGTCCTCGACGACGCCGGCCCGCGGGCCGGGCCCACACGGGGCACGAGCAGCCTCGCTGCGCCCTCGACCAGCTCGTGCATCTCAGAGCAGCTCCCCCTTGAGGAGCTTGATGATTTTGTAGGGCAGGAGGTTCCGGTTTATGGGCGTGACCTCCAGAATGCGGATGTCGTCGCGCCTGCGGATGTCCTGCAACAGTGGGTTCCGGGACTTCTTGTGCAGGGTCAGGATGAATGGCTTGGAGGTCTCGAGCGCGTTCTTGACAGCCGCCACGAACTTGTCGCTCTCAACCTCCATCTTGCCGACCTCATCGACGATGATGACGTCTGCCTTCTCCGCAGCGTCGTCAATCGCTTTCACGCCGATTCTCTCAAGTGCGTCTAGGTCGACCCCGTACTTGCCGACCATCACTTTAGACTGGATGTTGATGTGGGCGAGCACCGCCTCCTCCTTGGTCAACCAGTTCATGACAGTGAAGCCCGTGCGCCTGTTCTTCTCCATGATGGGCTTAGTTATCATCCCACCGACAACCTCCCCCTCGCCCTCCAGAATCTCGATTACTTTGATGAGGGCCTGGGTCTTGCCCGCGCCAGGAAGGCCCGTGATGCCTATTTTAATTCCCTTACCTAACTGTCTCACCATGCCACCCCAGACCCCAGTGGCGTCGGGGTCGATTTTTCCGCTGGATAGCAGTCCCAGACTAGCTGGGGGTATCGTTTTTCAGGGTTTAAGCTATTGTGGTGGGGGTACTTTCTATATTTTAAATAAAAGCCGGCATGAGAGCATCAAAATGGAGGGGTAAAAATGAAGGGCAGCGTGCCAAACCCCCCTCTAGAATCTCGCTCCAGACCCCCGCTCCAGTGAGTATCCAATAGAATCCAGCCCGCCCATCGCCCAACCCTCCAGCCGCCTCATCCACCTCCCGCAGGGTAGGTGACAAGAACGAGCTCCCCGTTGCCAAGCCGCCGCTCGGATGGAGCGGGGCTCCCGTCCACGATGAATAACACTGGACGGGACTCCCCATCCTCCAGCCTCCTTCTGAGCTCCCTGCCGTATTTGAGCCCTAGTAGCCTTGCGAGCTCCCCGACCGTCGCGCCCTCCTCCAGCCCAAGTGTCTCCTCCCTCTTTCCCGTGAGCTGGGAGAAGGTCCCAAGATAGCGCACGGTCACAGTTATTTTATTCACCTTTCAGACCTCCCGGTGCGCCCCGCGCGGGCCCCAGCCCGGCTCAGGGAAGGCCTCTATCCTCCTCCCTCCCCATGTCCCCCTCGAAGCTCCACTCGGCGCTTCCTGATGAAC
This sequence comes from Thermoplasmata archaeon, assembly GCA_038851035.1. Lineage (NCBI taxonomy): Archaea > Methanobacteriati > Thermoplasmatota > Thermoplasmata > Thermoplasmata archaeon. The sequence goes on along the minus strand of JAWCLH010000009.1, from coordinate 57,093 downwards.
GAGCGCCTTTTTATCCTCACCGGCAGGCCGGCACAGGGGGAGCAGAGGCCCCGCTCGCAGCTGTAGTGCTCGTCGCAGACCACTGCCCCGCAGGAGCCGCACCTGCGCGCCCTGATGCCCGTTCTGGAGAGATCAATGCGCTGCCCGCATAATTTGCACACCGGCACTCTATCCCCTCGAGGCGTTCTCACCGGGGCCCGGCTCCGGGCGATGGGCGAGTGGGTCTCTGAAGGGCTGAGCTTGCTCTGGCGCGCCGCCGGGCGAGAGGAGTCCCCTCTCCTTCAGAGCCGCGGCCACGTCCTCCATTCCGAGCGAGGCGAGCCTCTCCTCGTACGGGTAGCCCGTGCGGGGGTCCCAGCCTCGGATTTTATAGTATTCCACCAGCATCTCTTCGAGAATTCGTGGCTCGAAGAGCTCGCCCTTCGCCGGCCCTTTTGGTATCCTTTCTGTAAGGAAGCGACGGGGCAGGGTGTCCTGTTCCCTCCTGAGGCCCCACCGCAGGTTCAGGGCCCTCTCGAGGTTGATTATCCTGTCCCCGAACTCCATCAGTCCTTCATAGCTCATCGGAATTCCCGTCGCGGCCTCTATCCATTTGTGGTACTTGATTGAGTGAACCACGGCCCTCTTCCTCTTAGCATACTTGTTCATTAGCTCGGGAATGGGATACTGGGCGTAGTAGGAGGCATGCATGAAGCGGCAGCTACCTGCGGAGTCCGTGACAGCGGCGAGATTCTCGTGCCAAGCCACGAGCCTGACCTTCCCGCCGTACTTCCTCAGCTCGACAGCCTCGGGCGAGCCGAAAAGTTCCCTTCCGACCTCAGGAGGCTTCCTGAGCATCTCGAAGACAGGATGGGCCCTCAGGTGGTCCGAGCCCCTGCTCGCAACCGCGAAGCCGAAGCCGAATGCCTTGGCGGCCCTCGGGTCGCAGGCGATGGTCTCAAGCCCCTTAATCGTGTTAAGGAGCGCCTCTGCCCCTTTCCCTATTGCCGCTGCTGCCCTCTCGCTCCCTTGCGAGCCAAGCTCCCCGAGCCTCCCCTCGCGGTTCGCGATTCTGTGGACCATCTCGACCATGGCGTCCGCGCAGCCAAACCTAAGCCCCAGACCCTCATCCTCGAGCAGACCCCTCTCGATGCACTCCATGAAGAGCGCGATCGTGTTGCCGCAGGTTATGCAGTCCATGCCGTAGTCGTTGGCAAGCATGTAGGCGTGGAAAACCGCGCCCAAATCATCCACGCCGCACTTCGAGCCGAAGGCCGCGACGCCCTCGAACTCGATGTTCCCCCTCGTGCCGGCGTATTTACCCTCGTCGATTCTACCGTACCTCTTGCACCGGTTTGGGCAGGAGAAGCACGCCCTTCCCGCCGGAAGGGGCGCCTCGCGAGTCGAGAAGACGTCCCTGAACTCCTCGCCGCTGATTCTATCCGCGCCCTCGAACCAGCTCTCACGGAAGTTGCGCGTTGGGAGCCAGCCCTGCGCGTTCCCCCAGTTCACGCATATGCTCGTCCCAAGCGCCGAATGCTCGCCCGTTCTAAAGCCCGGGTCCTCGAGAACCGCGAGCCAGCCCTCGCGCGCAGCCTCATAATAGGCCTTCGGGTCAGCAACGCGAATCGCTCCCGTGCCCTGGACGGACACGGCCTTTAGGTTCTTGGAGGCGAGCACCGTCCCGAGCCCAGTCCGGGCCGCGGCGTCCCAGAAATCGAAAATGACTGAGCCGAAGAGAACGCCGTTCTCCGCGGCGGGACCGATTGCGGCGACCCTCGCCTCCGGACCCTCCTCCTCGAGAATTCGAGCGGTGGTCTCGAAAACGCCCTCGCCCCATAGCTCGCTGGCGTCCTTCAGCCTGACATCGTCATCCTGGATGCTCAGCCTGACGGGCCGGGGCGAGCGGCCAGTGAGGACGATGCCGTCGTAGCCGGCGAATTTCAGCTCCGGACCGAAATTCGTGCCGGCGTTGGAGTTCCCGTAGATACCCGTCAGAGGCGAGCGGCCGGCCACGTTCAGCCTGCCCGTCGTTGGACCTAGTAGGCCCGTCAGGGGGCCAGTGGAGATGAGGACGAGGCTCGCGGGGTCGAGAGGGCCGGTCGACGGGTCCTGCTTCTCGAACAGAACTCTAGCGTCCCTCCCCCTCCCCCCCAGATAGAGCTCGCACCAGTGCCTCTCGAGCGGCACCCTCTTCGCCGTCCCCTTTCCAAGGTCGACGAAGAGGAGCGAGCCCGCGAAGGCGCCGTACTTGAAGCTCAAGCCCCGCCACCCCCTCCCGGGCCACCCGTCCCTTCATCGGGGCCCTCTCCGCTAGTTTTACTGACCCGCCTTTCACCGCTGGGCCCTGCCCCTCCGCTCCCGCCCCCCAGCGCCTCCCCACTCCCCCCCTCCCCGTATCCTCTCCGGGAGCCCTCTCTATCCACCGTCTTGCCAATACCTCTGGTTTCATTGGCCTGTGGAGCCGCGGGAGACCATAAGTCCTTCGTCAGGGCCATGTGCTTGTGCGCGAATCTGTGTCTCTTCGCCCGTGGCACACCCGCCTCCTCGCAGAAGCTGACCGCGCCGGTGAAGCACCACTTCACGCACTCTGGGTCTCCGTTGCACAAATCGCACTTGAAGATTCTGCCCGAGGCGTGGCTGAAGTGCACTGCACCGAATGGGCAGACAACCATGCACTGTTTGCAGCCGATGCACCTGTCGCCGTCGACCACCACCGCTCCCGTCTCCGGCCTCCTCTTGAGGGCCCTCACGGGGCATATTCTGATGCAAGGCGCGTCTTCACAGTGCTCGCAGCCCGTCGGGATGTCTAGTCCCTCCTCGTCGAGCCTGACGACCCTTATGCGGGAGAGCGCGGGCGAGAAGATGCCCTCCTTTTTAAAAGAGCAAGCGACCTCGCAGGCCCTGCAGCCCGTGCAAAGAGAGGCGGTGAAGAAGAGCTTTCTCATCTATTAAGACCTCCTTCTATCCCCCGCTCCCCACCTCCCCGCCCTCCGTTTCCCAACCGCGAATGTGCCCGTCCACTCACTCCCCATCCACCCATGACCCTCCCCCCTCCAGCTCCCTCCGAGCGACCTGGGTTTTGAAGTACTCCACAGCCTCCCTCCTCCCCCTCCTGAAAGCGCGGAGGGCCTCCTCCCTCTCGGCGCCCGCGTCCACCGCAACCAAGCTCTCGAGCGCCTCCTCACGGACGGGGAACCCGGGCACTCGAGACGCTGCTCCCAGAAGCACAGCGCTTACGCCACGCGTGCCCGCCGCGCCGGCGAGGGCCTCTGCGTCCAGTATAAGGGAGCCTGGCAGGTCGCAGAGGAGCTTGAGAAGCCCATCCGCTCCTCCTCTCATCACCGTACCAGCCGGGGGAATCAGCCTTTTGGTGGCGATGACGATACCGTCAGGCGCGAGCAGGGGTAGGCTGCGCACCGTCTCGAGCAGCTCGAGCCCGACGATGAGGCTTGCCGTCCCCTCCTCCACACGCGCGTTCAGCACCCTTCCCCCGAGTCTCAGGTGGACCGAAACGGCTCCACCTCTCTGGGCCATCCCGTAGGAGCCGAACATTCTGAGGTCGAGGCCGGAGGCCAGCGCTGCCTCCGCGAGCACCCGGGCCGCAGTGACGACGCCCTGTCCCCCCACGCCAGTGAGGACGATGTTGTAGGTGCGTCGGGCGACGGACTCCCGGAACTGCCTCAATTTGGCCGTGCCAATACGAGCTCCCCGTGGCGGCGTTCCGTCTTTCAAAGCGCCACACCCCCCCTTACCCCTTGAATCGCCCCGTGGGGGCACACGCTCTTGTCCAGGCAGGCACCGCAGCCGGAGCATATTCCTGGGTCTATCTCCATTTTTTTGCCGGTTTGGGAGGGTTTCATCGCCGGGCATCCAAAGCGCGTGATGCACAGGAGGCAGCCCTTGCACCTCTCCGGGTCCACCCTGCAGACCGGCGCCCTCCTCCCCTTTTTCCTCCTCTCCCTCTGGACGAGCAGGGCGCATGGCTCTCGGACAACTACCGCCCTGACTCCCCCATCCATCACAGCTCTTTCAACGCTCCGCGCGATCCTGCTGATGCTCCAGCCGGGGACGACCGAGACCCCCGCGACCCCGCAGGCCCTCAGCACCCGCTCGATGCTCACCGCCCGCGTGGCCTCCCCGCCCGCCCTCCTGCCCGTGCCGGGGTGGGGCTGGTGGCCCGTCATAGCGGTCGTTCCGTTGTCGAGCAGAAGGACCACGAGGTCCGAGCCGTTCATCACCGAATTGATAATCGCCGGGATGCCCGAGTGGAAGAAGGTCGAGTCGCCGACCTGGGCGACCACGCTCTCCCCGCTGAAGCGGCCCAGGCCCGAGCCGAGGCCCACGCCCGCGCCCATGCAGAAGTTCGAGTCCACAGCGTTCAGGGGCGGCTGGTACCCCAATGTGTAGCAGCCAATGTCGGAGGGCCTGAGTAGCCTTTTTCCCCTCCCTAGTCTCCGCTCAACTATGTTGAGGGCGAAGAAGGCGTTCCTGTGGAGGCAGCCGGCGCACAGCACAGGGGGCCTCGGTGGAATCGAGGGAGCGCTCGCGGGACCGCGTGGTGTTCCTTCTATTCCTGACCGGCCAGAGGGAACCTCCACAGCGCCCGCGCATGGCGCTGGACGGGCAGGCGCCTCCATTCCAAGGAAGCTCCTGATTCCGCGGACCACCTGTGTGACCGTGAGCTCGCCCTGAATGGGTAGGTGGCTTGCGAGTACCGCCCCGTGTCCCCTCAGTGGAGCCCTGCCGCCCGCGCCGGGACGAGCCCGGTGCCGAGGCTCCGGAGCCGCCCTCTTTCCCTCGACACGCGTCTCCGAGCCCATCCTGTGGGCGATCGCGCCCACCTGCTCCTCGACGAATGGCTCTAGCTCCTCCACCACGAGCACCCTCTCGCAGCTGTCGAGAAGGGAGGAGACCATCCTCTCCGGGAGGGGATACGGCGTGGAGAGCTTCAGGACCCTCACATCACGAGCGAGCTCGAGCTCCTCGAGCGCCTCGAGGAGCACTGGATGGGCCGCGCCAGACGCGATGAATCCCAGCTCCCCTCGGCCAGATAGGCTGTTCAGCTCAATGTTTTCGACATCGAGCGAGATTCTGGCCATCCTCTCGAGCAGCTCCCAACGCATCCTGCGTGCGTTCTGCGGCAGGTTGGTCCAGCGCTCCGGAGCCCTTGTGAAGGTGCCCCTCCGGGGTCTCTGTGGCAGAGGGCCGAGCTTGACCGGCGCACTCGAGTGACTAATGGCGGTGGTCGAGCGGAGCATCACTGGCTGGTGCCAGCGCTCGGAAAGAAGCAGGGCGAGACGCGCCGCCTCCTTGGCCTCGGCCACGCCACAGGGCTCGATGACGGGGAGATAGGCCTGTCGGGCGAAGATGCGGTTGTCCTGCTCGTTATGGGAACTGTTCATTGAGGGGTCGTCAGCGGTTATGAGGACGAAGCCCCCCGGTGCGCCGATGTAGGTGAACGCCTGGATGGGCTCCGAGGCGACATTCACCCCCACGCCCTTCATGGACACGCTGGCGCGCAGGCCGCACAGGGAGGCCGATATCGCCACCTCCGCTGCGACCTTCTCATTTGTGCTCCACTCGACATAGTGCCCCAGATGCCTCGCCTTTATGAGCATCTCGAGTATCTCGGTGGAGGGGGTCCCGGGGTAGCCGGTGCAGGCGTCCACGCCGGCCTCGAGAAGTCCCCTTGCGATCGCCTCGTTGCCTAGCAGGAGGGCCCTCCCGCCGGGGGCCTCGAGATAGGAATTCTCAGCTCGCGAGCCGTCCACCTCCCCCGACCGAAGATATTCTTCTGATATATCCTTTTTGTGCGGTTCATGCGCCCCCACGCCGGCTGAAGGCCCCGGTACCTATTGCCCCAGCGGAAACCCAGTCCGAGAATCAATGAAATTCGAGCCACAAAGGAACACCCCATAACAACAGTTTTTAAGTAGAACGTGTATGTATGGAAAGAACATGGAACACGGGAGGCCCCGGTATGCGGAATAGGGCGCTGGCCACTCTGCTCGTGGGAGCTGTTTTAGCTGTTGAGCTTCTGATTCCAACCGCGGGCGCGGGGCCCGCGCAGGACGAGGGCTTGCAGGTCACGCTGCACTTCAAGGGACAGGGGTTCACGACCGTCCCGCCCAGCCCCGGTAACACCACCGAGGAGTACGCCAGCGCTCCCGGGAGACTCTTCGGAGCGCGCAGGTACGGAACGGAGATAGGCACGTGGTCCTTCGTGTCGCGCCAGGACTTCGTCATTCAGGGCTCCTTCAAGGCGGAGCTCTGGGCCAGGAGTAGCGAGGGCGCAAAGAACGCGGGCTTCAGGCTCAACATATTCATCGGCGATCAGCTGGTCGATTACTTCTTCACTTCGAGGCAGGACGTCAGCAGCCCGGTTAAATTCACGATAACGGACAGCACCACCCTGTCGATTCCCGGGGGGAGAACCGTCGGCGTGGGCCTCGTCTGGCTAAGCGACCCGAACTATTTCATTGGGCCCTCGAGCGGCGGCGACTTCCTGTACGGAAGCGCGGACCACGACTCTTTCATCGTCCTCACCCTCAGCGCGCCCCCACTTTCCGTGTCCCTTCTCGAGCCGGAGAAGGAGAAGAGCTCCATCAGACTCGTCGCGTCGGTCAATGAGAGCTTGGGAATGGACACGGCCACCCTCTTCTACAGGCTCACAGTCACTGGCCCGGCGAGTGTCTCCCCGGACCACATCAGCCCCCCCACGATCTCCTCGAGCGACAACGGAACCACGGTCTCATGGGTCTGGGACATTAAGAAGAGCAAAGCCCAGTCCGGTGACTACACCTTTACGGTCGGGGCCTCCTACGATGGCCAGAACTACTACACCAACTCGAGTCGTTTCACCCTCCGCTTCGAGAAGGAGGTCGCCCAGGGCTTCTTTACGAACCCGACGGCCGGCAACAATCTTTTCATCACCGCCATCTTCGTCGTTATCGTGGCCGGAGTAGCCATCGCAGGCGGGTTCATCGCCCTCAGACGACGAAAGAGGAGGAGGCTGGCCAAGGAAATCGCCGCAGGGGCCGCGCCGGCCGGGGTTGCGTGAGCATTATACGAGGGCCACCGGGCCGCTTCCCTCGCCACCCTGGAGGCGAAAGGCTCCTCGGGCTATCCAGTTAGGTCCGGCGAGCTCCTTCGAGCAGGGCCTGCACCGTGGTCTGGGTCTGGTCGCCTGTGGAGAGCTCCCGGAGCGACAGAACCCCTTTACTCAACTCCTCCTCCCCAATGATGACGGCCTTCTGGGCCCCGATGGCGTCCGCGTGCCTCAGGGCCTTGGCTAGGCTCCTTCCCGATAGGTCAATGTCCGCGCTGAGGCCCGCCCTGCGTAGCTCGCTCGCGAGCCTGAGGGCCTCGCGCCTCGCGGCCGGCCCCACCGAAATCACATAGAACTCCGGCCCCCTCTCCGGGAGTTCGAGACCCTGCGCCTCCAAAGCGACGAGAATTCTGTCGAACCCGAGGGCGAAGCCGGTGCTCTCGACGGGCTCCGCGCCAAACAGCTCCGCTAGGGCGTAGGTCCCGCCCCCACAGACCTGCTTCTCCGCCCCAAGCTCGGGCGCGTCTATCTCGAATACGAGTCCTGTGTAGTAGTCGAGGCCGCGAGCGATGCCGGGCTCGATTCTGTAGTCCGTTATGCCGCAGGCCTCGAGTCCTTCGAGAACTTCCTCGAGGCCAGATTCCGGCGCTCTCTCAAGTACCTCCCTGCCCCCGGACGCCTCGAGGAGCGCGAGGAGCGGCTTGGGGTCGGCCCCGAGCCTCTCGATTGCGGCCCTGAGGCCATCCATGTCCCGCTTGTCGATCAGGTGCATCAGGGGTGCCTGCGCCTCCCTCCGCACGCCCGCGCTCTCGAGAGCGCTCCTCAGGACCCCGACGTGGCCTATCCTAAGCCTGAAGCCCCTCAGGCCCGAAGCCCGGAGGCACTCATGGGCCAGCGAGAGGACCTCAACCTCTCCCTCCGCCCTTTTTGCACCGATGACCTCTGCCCCGAACTGCCAGAACTCCCTGTAGCGCCCCCTCTGAGGCTCCTCGTACCTGAAACAGGGGCCATGGTAGAAGAGCTTGAGGGGCCGAGGCTCTGCCCTCAGGCCCTCGACAAAGAGCCTCATCGTGGGTGCGGTCAGCTCTGGCCTGAGCGCGAGCTCTCGTCCTCCTTTGTCCTTGAAAACATACATGGACTCAACAATTCCAGGGCCGGACCTCGCTGTAAAGAGCTCTGCATGCTCGAAAGTTGGTGTGGCGACTTCCCTGAAGCCGAAGAGCGAGGCTGTCTTCCTGAGACGCTCCTCCAGCCAGCGCCGGCGCTCCATCTCGCGCGGCAGGAAATCCCTCGTACCCCTCGGCCTCCGGAGCTCGGGCACGGACCCATGAATGGGCTGGATGGATATAAATACCCATCAGAAAGGCCGACGGGTCGCGAGAGCTTGCAGGCGTTCGAGCCCCGGCGCGGTGTCCGAGCCGCAAGCCGCGAGAGCAAAGGACCCGGGCCACTCAGTAACTTTTAATTCCCTCCAGGCGGTTGGGGATGGTGGGGGAAGTGCATGCTTGACCTCCCGAGCGTAAAGAAAGAACGAAGCAAGGAGGAGGAGGAGCTGGAGGCCGCGAGGAAGCTCAAGAGGAACGCGGAAATCGACCACGAGGTCTCCATTCTCCGGCAGAAGGCGGCCAAGAAGCGCAAGCTCGCCGCCCAGACCATGGAGAAGGTCAAGAAGCTGGAGCTCGAGTCCGTGGAGCTGGAGAACAAGGCGAACGAGCTCGAGAGAACCAAGATTCCCTGAGCGGGCCCCACCACTCCCTTATGGTCGTGCGCTCGCCTTGAAATAAGGGTGGCGAGCTACTCCCTCTTCCTGAACAGACCCCGAAGGATGTCCCCGCGCGTAAGGATACCGACGACCTTCCCTCTCTCGACCACGGGGACGCGATTGATTTTCTTGCTAACCATCATCGACGCAACCTCCTCAACGCTGTCGCCGGGGGCCACAGCGACGACCTTTCTGGTCATGATTTCCGAGACGGGCACGCTCTTGACCTCCTCGAAGGCCCTCGCGATTTCGGAGTAATTCTCTTTGAAGTCGAGCCCGAATTGATGAATCGACGGATAGACCAGATTGTACCTGATGTACTTCGCTTTGGTCGCGTTCAGTATGTCGGACTCGGTGACGATGCCGACGAGGCGGTTCTCCGCGTCCACGACGGGCGCGCCGTGGATGTGGTTCTCGACGAAGAGGCGGGCGACGTCCGCTAGGCTCTGCTCAGGTCTGACGGTTTTGACCTCTCGGTTCATTATCTCAGAGACCCTCATTCCTCCACCCAACCCGCATCCTCTCCGCCGATGATAAATATTTAGGTCCTGTGTGGTCTTCGGGTAGGGGCGGGCTGGGAAAAGTACAATATTGTCGAGTGAGGTACGGGCCACGCGCAGGGGGAAGTGCGGATGGCGGGAGGAGCCGAGAGAGAGCTAGAGATATACATCAAGGAGAAGAGCGAGCTGAAGGGAGCTGCGGTGGTCGAGGGCTTCCCGAGCGTTGGGCTGGTCAGCACCCTCGCCGCGAACTACCTTGTGGAGCAGCTCAAGCTGCCCAAAATCGGCTGCATCCACTCCAGATACCTCCCTGTCACCTCTATAATTAAGGGAGGCGATCCAAACCACCCAGTGAGGATATACGGTGACAAGAGGCTGGTGGTTTTTCTCTCCGAGTTCAGGCCACCCGCCGAGCTCGTCGACCCCCTTGTCGACGCTATTCTGGACTGGACCTCTGAGGCCGGCTGCGGCATCATAATCTCAGCGGAAGGCCTCCCCATCGCCGAGGGATACCAGCCGGAGAAGATCAACACATATGGGGTGGGGAGCACCCCAAGGATGCGTGAGCTCCTCAAGAAGAACGCGATACCTGAGCTCAGCGAGGGGATCATCACAGGAATCTCGGGGGTCCTACTGAACGAGGGCGCCAGACTCGACAGGGACGTTCTGTGCCTTATCGCGGATGCGCACGAAAGCTACCCGGACGCCCGGTCCGCCGCGAAGCTCGTCGAGGCCATAGACGCCCTCCTCCCCCAGATCGAGCTGGACACAACCCCCCTATATGAGGAGGCGGAGAGAATGGAGGCCGAGATAAAAAAGGCCTTGAAGAGCGTCCAGAAGACCCTCGCGGGCCACCAGAGCCCCCTCTCGGTGGAGCCGCCCTCGTTGTCAATGTATAGATGAGTGGGGGACCCCCGGTTATTCTGCTCGATTTCTCCGAATTCCCGGTCCAGCCCTGTGGGCGGCTCCGAGCTCCTCCCTGTTGCTGGCTTCGGTGTGCTCTCGGTCCCAGTCTGTTTTTCCTCTCATCCCTTTGCTACGGTCTCTCTCGCGGTGCCGCCCCCCTCTCGAACGAGACCCGGGGGTACCGGGTCAAGAGACTCCGCACCCTCCAGTTGCGCAGCAGAGCCCCCTTCACCTCGGCCATTCCGCCGGCGACGGCCGAGACCCTCAGCCCCTCCTCCCTCGCCAGTCTCCCGACCTCATCCGCTGGTCCCTTTATTGTGCCGTAGAAGAAGTCATCGAGAGATTCGATGACCAGCCGGGTGAGCTCGGGGAGGCCCGTGCCGTCGAGGGCAGAGGTAAGACAGTACTTTTGAAGCCCGTGCCGGAGCGCGATTGCAGAAGCCCTGCGCATGCCTTCCTCTCTGCCCACTAGATCCATTTTGTTGAATGCCGCGACAACTGGCACAGTTGCGCCGCCCTTTCTGAGCACTCCGAGCGTCGTCGCGGTCTTGACTTGAATCTCTTCTAGGGGGTCCGATACGTCCACGACCACAACAACGACGTCGGAGAGGAATACCTCCTCGAGCGTTGACCTGAACGCTTCGATGAGCCAGGGGGGTAGGTCGCGGATGAAGCCGACGGTGTCGGTCAGCAGAATTCGGGAGCCCTGCACCCCCCAGCTGCCCCCCGTTAGCGCCGCGGCGGTACCCCCCGCCCTCGCAAGGGGCGTGCCGTCTCCTCTCCCCGTGTGGCCTCCCCCGCCCTCAGCCTCCGCCAGCCGCCTCGTGGTTGTCGAGAGGGTGGTGAACAGCTCTGGGCCGACGGGGCTGTCCTCTGAAGTCAGGGCGCGAAATAGGGCGCTCTTACCCGCGTTGGTGTAGCCCGCGAGGGCGACAAGCGCCCTTCCCCCCCTCCTCCTCGTCTTGCGCCTCTGGGCCCTCTCCTTTCCGATGGTCTCGAGCTCCTTTCTTATAGCGGCCATCCTGGCCCGAATCATTCTGTAGTAGTCGTCGACTTGGTACTCCCCTCCCGAGAAGAATAGGCCAGGGTGCTCCCCCGTTCTCGTCCTGTGAATGTACTCGCGCACCAGAGGAACCTCGTAGCGGAGCCTCGCCAACTCGACCTGCAGCCTTGCCTCCCTGCTCCCGGCGCGTCTGCTGAATATCTCCAGAATCAGGCCCACCCTGTCCAGCACGCGGGTCCCGAGCTCTTTTTCGAGGTGGAACACCTGCCCCGGCTTGAGGGAGCCGTTGAATATCGCCACACACTCCCTCCCTCCCCGGCCACCCCACCGCTCCCCGGAGTCCTCCAGCTGCCTCAGGAAATCCGCCACCTCGCGGACCTTTCCCTTCCCGATGTATAGCTCAGCGTCCGGGCTCTCTCTCTTCTGTACGAAAGTTCGGAGGACCTCATACCCAGCGGACCTCGCTAGCTCCAGAATCTCGGCGGTGTCCTCCTCCGTGGAGAGGATAACGGCGTGGCCAGCTCCCCCAGCCGCTGTCGAGTGCACAAAGCCGGAATGAACCACAGATTTATTAAATCACACCTTGTGGCTGTTGACGCAAATCCACCAAAGGCCTTAAATTCAGGGACCCGAATTCTCAAACGACTCCTGAAAACAGGAGGGAATTGCCTATGAAGAATAATGGAAAGGCGGGGCTGGTGCTCACCGCTCTTGCCCTCTCCCTTCTCATGCCTTCTGTTCCCGCCTCCAACGACCCCCCGCCCTCGGGCGGCACGGTCACGGGAAACTGGACCGTTACGGACGCCCGGACATACACGGGCGTGAGCATTCTTCTTGACCACGGCAACCTGACCGTGGCGTCCGGTGGCAGCCTCACACTAGACCACGTCTCGCTCCGCCTCAGACTGGACACCAGCGGCCAGTTCGGCATCGAGGTCCAGTCCGGGGGAAAGCTGGTCGTCAGGAACGGCTCGACCATATCCTCCACAAATGCCTCGAACAGGTACCTGTTCAGAATTCGGCCGGGTGCGTCGGTGACGCTCTCGGGCAGCACCTTGAGCGACGTGGGCTACACCTACACGAACAGCCCCTCGGAGAACAACGGCGTTTACGTAGCTTCTGAAAATGTGACCATCGACTCCTGCACCTTCATCAACTCGACCCACGGAGTCTATCTCGACGGTGTCTCGCCCTCCGTGACTTCCTGCGGATTCTTCGACATCGCCTCCGCCGGCATCATGGCTTACGGGGCCAGCCCGGTGGTCAACGGCTGCGAGTTCACCAGATGCTACTACGGCGTCTACAGCTACTTTTCGTCGCCAACCGTCTCAAGCTCGAGCTTCACGGATTGCCGATACGGCGTCTACATGTACGGCCACTCGAGGCCCAAGGTCCACAACTGCACTTTCCAGGGGTCGGGATACTTCGGAATCTACTGCGCCTACTACACCTCGCCAGACATCGAGGACTGCACATTCGTCCGCAACGGACTCCTAAGTTCCTCCTACGGTGGTGCCGCATACTACGGCCAGATGACGAGTGGGGGGTTCCGCAGAAACAAGGTCACGACCCCAGACCTGGGCTACGGAATTCAGCTGACCGACGGTTGCCGCCCGGTTGTCGACCAGTGCGAAATATCGACCAAGTCCCGACCCGCAATCTCGGTGACATCCTACGGTGCCGTGGAGATTGTAGAGAGCGCTATTAGCACAGGAGACAGCTACGCCATTTATGCAGAGCACTACTCCTATGTGGCCCTGAGCAACTGCGAGGTTACCGCGCGCTCCTACGGCATCTACCTCTACACGGCTCAGTGCAGCCTCAACAGAACGAACCTGACATCAACCGCGGGCTCGGGAGCGATTCTATACTACACCTCCTTCATTTCCGCCGATAACTGCACGATATACGGGGACCAGCTCGGAATGTATGTGCTCTACTACGGCTCGGAGGCCGTGCTCAACAGGACCACGCTCGGTGGCCGCAGCAGCATCGGCCTCTACCTCAGCGGGTCCCTGGCCACTCTCCATAACTCCTCGGTCTATTCGATTCGAAGCAACGCCATCTACACAGCGGGTGACAGTCGCCTGACAGCTGTGAACTCCACAATAACCTCGAGCGCCCCCGGCGTCGCCTGCATCTACGTCGGCGGGCCACGCAACGAGCTCGACCTCACCAACACATTTTTCGACCAGTCGAAGGTCACATTCACGGAGCCGACGAGCGTCCTTCACCTCTCCTGGTTCCTGACCGCAGCCGTCCAGTGGCAGAACGCCGCTCCAGCGCCCGGTGCTAGAGTCAGGGTCACTGATTCGAGCGCGCGCCTCGTCTTTGAGACCGAGACAGGGGAAAGAGGTGAGTGCCCCACTGTTCCGGTGAGACAGTACTCGAGAAGCCAACTCACCTGGCAGAACTTTACCCCGCACGAGATATCCGCCCTGGCCGGCGGGGTCAGGAGGTCCGAGAGGAAATCTCTGACGACAAATACGGTGATTCGCCTGACACTCGCGGACCCCGACCCCCCCCTCCTGTGCATAACTCATCCGAGGGATGGGCTTCGCTCGACCACTGGTCATATCCGAGCCGAGGGAACAGCCGAGGACTACGCCTCCGGTCTTAACAGAGTCGAGTACGCGGTAGACGATGGCAACTGGAGCCGCGCGGATGGTCTCGACAGATGGAGCTTCGACTTGGACCTCCTCGATGGCCGCCACTTGCTCAAGGTCCGCGCGTTCGACCGCGCCGGAATGTCGAGCGTGGCCGCCGCCTCCATACTCGTCGATACCGAGCTCCAGCTACGGGTGGAAACGCCTGAGGAGGGTGCGCTCGTGAACAAGAGCCCCGTCAGGGTCTCAGGGGTGGCGGAGCCCATGTGCTGCGTCACCGTCAACGGCCTTCCGGCGGAGCTCGACCCCGAGGGCAATTTCGAGGCCCTCGTGGAGCTAGGGGAGGGCCCCCAGACCCTGACAGTCGTTGCAGTGGACGAGGCCGGGAATACGGCGGTAGAGACGAGGAACGTCACTGTGGACACGGTCGAGCCCGCGCTGATGATTCTCTCGCCCGCCCAAGGCCACGTGACCGCGTCTAGGGTAGTGACCATTAATGGCCAGACCGAGCAAGGCGCCTTTGTTACGGCGGGTGGATTACCCGCAATTGTGGGGCCTGATGGAGTGTTCTCCGCGCAGGTGCCTCTGCGCGAGGGCAACAACGCAATTCAGGTAACGGCGGCGGACGCTGCCGGAAACCTCAACTCCACAACCCTGCTTGTGGTTCTGGATACCGTTCCCCCCTCCCTCGTCATCCTCCACCCGTCCGACGGGAGTCTGACCAACCGTCCCCTCCTGACAGTGTCGGGAGAGAGCGATGGCGTTGAGGTCACCGCCGGCGCGACGAGGACATCGCCCGTGGAGGGCCGCTTCTCTCTCCAGCTCCAGCTCGAGGAGGGACCGAACCATATCACGCTGAGAGCTCTCGACGCCGCGGGCAACGCCAACCAGACCCATATCACAGTGACACTGGACACCATCCCCCCCTTCGTCCAGCTCGTCCACCCAAGGCCGGGCTTCGTGACCAACAACGCGGCCCTGACGGTCAGCATCGTCACCGAGCCGGGGGCCGAGGTCACTGTCAACGGCCTTCCCGCGACAAACACGGGTGGGAGCCTCAGCGTCCCCATCAGGCTCTCGCCGGGCCTGAATACGCTCACCGTGAGAGCAGTCGACGGGGCCACCAACGCCGCTTTCGTCAACACCACCGTTGAGCTCGACCAGGTGCCCCCGCCTCTGGTCATCTCGAGCCCGCAGAGCGGTTTCCGAACCTCACAGGACACGGTAATGGTCCGGGGCTACACGGACCCCGGGAGCTCGGTCACTGTCAACGGCATCCTAGCACAGATTGACTCTTCGGGAAGGTTCGCCTGCGAGATATCGCTTCAGGAGGGCGAGAACTCGCTCGTACTCACTGCCGTGGATAGAGCGGGCAACCCAACGACCAAGGTCCTGAGAATCACCCGAACGGGCCCCCTTTCCCTTTCAAAAGAGGAGACGCCACTCCTCTTCGTCGGTCTCGGGACGGGTCTCGTCGCCGGGGCCGTGGCCGGCTATTTAGCCGCCATGCGGCGAAGGAGGAGGGAGGAGGCTGTGGCACCTCTTGAGCCATCGATAGGGAGGTACAACGTCGAGGCAGTAGGGGAGGAGGTTCTGGAGCAGGAGGTTCCCGCGCCCGCGCAGCCCACCACACCACCCTTCCCGCCTCATTCCGAAACGCTGGAATCCGAAGAGTGGATTCCGTCGGTTCCAGCAGCGGAGAGTGCTCCCCATATGGAGCCTGTGCCGCCGATGCCGAGGATGGAGAAGCCCGAGGAGCTGAGCTGGGAGGAGGAGGCGCCGCATAGCCGAGAGGGCGGGCGCGGAGATCCCGGGGTGAAAAGGGTGGAGGAGCTGCTGAGGCGCCTGGGATGACTCCTCCCCTCCCTAACTAGAAAGGGCAGCGGCGCGGGGCGTCTCCTCCCTCCGGGCCTCAGATGAGCCCCCCGTCCAGCCCGACCATTTTATAGAGGCGCTCCAGCTCTTCCCGCCGCACCCTAAGCTCCTGGGCGAGTTCATCGAGGGGCGTCTCCGGGTCCTCCGCGAGAAGATATAGCACCCTCCTTTCTTTATAGCTGTCTGTCATCCCGGCTATGATTCCGCATGCCTCTCTCAGAATCTCCTGCTTGGCCGAGGCGAGGGAGGCTCTGCGGCTCTCGAGCTCCGCGATCTCACGGTTGATTTTCGAGAGAACGCCGATTAGTTCCCTCAGCCTTGCGGCTGGCTCGCGGGTCTCGCCCCTCTCCTCTTTTAACTCCGCGATTGGCGCGTGCCCTGACCCTCCCGCCACTCCAGACCCCCGGCCCTGGCCCTCGCCGGCTTCCAGTGGAATCAGCCTGGCCTCGAACGCTCCTGGACCGAGGTCAATTCGAATCGAGAAGCTCCCCGTGGAGACATAGCACTTTCGCGGGGGACCTAGCCGTGAACTCCTCCTCTCCGCGCACCTGACCAGCCTGTACTTCCTGAGCACGCTCAGGTGCTTCATTATCGCCTGCTGGCTCACCCTGAGCTCCCTAGATAGCTGGAGTGGGTAGTGGGTCTCCTGCGTGAGGCGGGCCAGAATCTCCCGGCGCAGGGGGTTCCCGAGCACCGCCAGCAGCTCGTCGATGGTCAGCTCCCTCTGCTTCGCAACGCGGGGCATGGATGTTAACCTTTGGTTTATATGCTAGTTCCTATAGAAAAATTTTTCGGCACACTCAGTCCGCCCGAGGGGACCAGAAATTATTTCATGGGAAAAGTATTTTGAAAATGCCCCGACTTGAAAACAGGGGAACCCGGCCCCCCATCCTCCCCCACAGAATCATTGCAATCGTCCAGTTTCTCACAGCCTCCTCCGCGCCCGCGCCAGCACCGGTGCGTCTCGACCGCCCCGGTGGAGACGCGTCTGCATTTATCCTACTAAGCATGAGCTTGAGGGAAATGCACGCAGGGGAGGGTTCATACCGCCCATTGACACGCATTGGTGGGGAGCCCGCGGAAGCCCAAGAAAAACCGCGCCGGAGAAGCTACAGAGATTCATCCCCGTCCCCTGCCTCTTCGCCCGGGAGCGGGTCTACGATATCGTCTAATACCCTCTCGGAGCCCGTCTCCTCAATGCTGTTCGCAATAACCCCGGGCATTTACACGCAACCGCCAGAGCGGGCTTCCTCCGGACTCTGCGACGTGCGCCTGTCACGACCCTGACTATTACCTCTAGTCCAGGTCCTCACATTCCCTTTCCACGGACTCATGTTGTTTTTGCGGTTCATAACAACAACATTAAATGCATCCATCATTGTGGCGAGGCGCGCCATGACCGCTCAAGTGAGTCTCCCGTCATTCAACAACGTCCTTCTGGTCCCGCCACCGAACACAACTTCAATAGTCGGCCTGTGGAATAGGAAGTCCCGGTGCGTCTTCGAGTTGTTTCTCCCGCCCGGCATCTCCGTGTTGTTGCCGAAAGCAATGTGGGCCGTGCCACCGGCCTTCTCGTCCTCGAGGAGGTTGCCCGTGATTCTCGCCCCTGGGTTGAGGCCGATTCCCAGCTCCCCGACGACACCGGCCATCACGTCGACGTTTAGCAGCTCCCTGAGCCTGTCGAGAAGCTTCCCCGACCCGCCCTCGACCTCCTCAATCCTGCCCCTCCTGACCGAGATTCTGAGGGGCTTGGGGACTGGTCCAAGGTCCCCTATCGAGCCGTCGCACACGACGACACCCTCTCCGGATTCCTCGATGGGTGCGCACCATATCTCGCCCGCGGGGAGGTTCCCCATCGCGCCGTTCTTAATAAGCAGGTCCGTCTCGAATGGCCGGCCCTCGATGCGCAGGGCGATGTCCGTGCCGGACGGAGCGGTGATGCGGACCTCCTCCGCCCCTCTGAAGCGCTCTATCAGGGCGAATGCCTGGTTTGCTATTGCCCTGTAGTCCACGCTCATCGGGCCCTCAGTCATCATTTCCTCTGTGATTCCGGGCGCGTGACCCACTCTAGCTCCCGTCGCGATTTCCCTCTTGATGAGCGCTATCCTGACGGGAGTCTCCTCCGCGATACCGGAGAAAGCATTGATGAAAACATGCCTCTCCGCCCTTCCTTTATAGGAATCCACGAGCTCCCCGAGCTCAGCGGGCAGCTCGACCATCGGCCTCTTCTCGGGGAGAAGGTACCTCTGGACCTCCGCGCCGAGTCCCCTCGCCCCCTCTTCAAAGGCCCTTCCGATCGAAAGCTTGGGTCTGTCCGTCACAACCAGAACGGTGGACCCCTTTCCTACCTCGAGAACAGCCTCCAGGGCATTCCTGGCCCCGAGAACCATCTTTCTCTCCTTCACGCCCCTACCTCCCCACACGCGGGGTTATGGACGGGGGGATATACATGCATTGCCCATCTCGACCGTCTCCCAAATGTGCCCCTGGGGTGACTGAAAGGCATCACCGGCCGTCTCCTACCTCCCCCTCGCCCCCCCGCCCCAGATGATCTTGTGGAGCTGGGGCATCACTCGAGCATCCAGCCCGTCAGAGAGAACCCAGCCGACCAACCTAGAGGGCCTTGAGCTCCAGACGGGCTGGAAAACCACGGCCGCCTCCGTCCGGTGCTGCCTCAGCACCCTGCGCGCATGGAGGTAGTCCCTCCTATCTCTCACGACGAACTTTATTTGGTCCCGGGCCCTAAGCTCGCCGAGGTTCTCGAGCCTCATCCGCCTGTGCATCCTCGACGACGGGCACTTCACGTCCATCGAGACTCTCAGAGCTGGTGCGCCCCTCAGGGAGAGGAGAGCTCCCACGGGGAGGGAGCCGTTGGTCTCTACGGACACCTCCCGCCCAGAGCTCAGCAGGCGCGCAACGAGTTCCTTTGAGTCCGGCTGGAGGAGCGGCTCGCCCCCTGTCAGGCACACTCTATTGCATCTGAATGCTTCGACGCGTCGGATTATCCTGTCAAGTTCCCACTCGCTCCCGCCGTCAAAAGCATACTTCGTGTCGCACCAGCTACAGCGAAGATTGCAGCCCACAGTCCGGACAAAAACGGTCGGGAGCCCCGCGTCCACACCTTCTCCCTGAATTGAGTGAAAGATTTCGCAGATTCTCATCGATGCGCCCCCCTCACCCCTCTCCCGCGTTCTCGAGTTCGGTCCAGATATCCATCCCGCGTCTTTCTCTCACGTCCCCCTCCAATTTTTATCCGGCGCCCAGCCCGGCGCTGCCCTGCCCCCCCATCCGCATCGGAGCCGGAGGGGCTCGAGAGCGGGTCCATCACTCCGGCTTCCCTGAAGCCTCTCGCTCGAAGAAGACACGCGTCGCAACGGCCACAGGGCCTCCTCCCACCTTTGTAGCAACTCCAGGTCAACTCAAACGGAACACCCAGCTCATTTCCTTTTCTGACGATATCCCCCTTGGACATCCGGAGCAGCGGGGCCACAACACGAATTCTTCGTCCCCTCGCCCCCATCTTTGTTCCCGCGCGCGCCGCCCTCTCGAAGGCTGAAAGGAATTCAGGCCTGCAGTCGGGATAGCCAGAGTAGTCCACGACGTTCGCTCCGATAAATATCGCGTCCGCCCCAACCCTCTCAGCATATGCTACCGCATAGGCCAGGAGGACAAGGTTGCGCGCGGGCACATATGTCGAAGGAATCTCCCCCTGCCGCCTCGTTCTCCCCTCCGGCACCCTGAGTTTCATGTCTGTGAGGGCGGAGCCACCGAGACCTCCGATTCCTGACGATATCACCCTATGCTCCCTCGCCCTAAAGAAGCGGGCGAGGCTCGCCGCGGCTTGGAGCTCCCTCCCGTGCCTCTGGCCATAGTCCACGGTGAGCGCAAAGAGCTCGTAGTTCCTTGCCCTCGCAACGGCCATAGCGGTCGCCGAGTCCATACCGCCCGACAGGAGAACGACCGCTCGCTTTCTCCCGCGCTTTCTTCCGGGCCCTGACCCTGTATCTCCTGATTTCATGTCCGTAACCTCACTTCAGTCCAGATTTGACAGCCCCGGCTCAGATTCGTCCTCGGATGTCCCTTGCCGTGCCTTACCTCCATCACTTGGCCCTTCCCACCCGCGTCTCCACACCCACTCCTAATCCCTCATTCCACCCGCGTCACGAAGTGCTCCCATCCGCCGTACCCCATGGGCCTGACGCGGCCCCGGTCGAGGAGTAGAACCCTCCGGCCGCCGGTGACTTTTCCGACCATGGTTATCTGGGTGCCGGTCCGGAGGATGGCTCTCCGGACACGCTCCCATTCCCCGGGCGGGAGCGCCATTAAGAGCTCGTAGTCGCCGCCAAAGTTGAGGGCGAGCTCCTCCGGAGACATCGTCAGGGAGAATCGCAGCCTCCGGGTCGTCTGTCGCGCGCGGGAGCCGGCGGATTTCCCGGAATGACAGCCGGAAGCACGCCCCAAGCAGATTTTATAGAGCACGGGAGCGACCGGCAGGCGCTCCAGCTCGATAACCGCGCCCGTGCCGCTCGCCTCGCAGAGCTGGTGCACTGACGCTGAAAGGCCGTCGGAGATATCGGTGCAGGCATGGACCTTCCTAGTCCGGGCCGCGGCCCTGCCCTCCTCGAGCCTCGGAACGGGAGCGAGAAAGCGGAGGAGTGCCTGCTCCTTAAGCGAGGAAGGACCACGAGAGGCCCGGGAAAGCCGCAAACGCTTGAGCCAACCAGAGCCGAATCTCGAGCCGAGTATCCTCCGAATTTCTTTCGCCCCTCCCGTCGCAACCACATCTCCGGTCGATTCCGCTCCCCGCGCCCCTACGTCCCCTCCACCCGCCAAATCCTTTGCTGGGACTCCCCGCCCTGTATCTCCCCTCAGAAAAAGATACCCCACCGCGGCCTCCCCGAGAACCCCGGTCACCGCGAGCAGGTCGCCGGGCCTTGCCCCGCCCCTCGGCATAAGCATTCCCCGGGGGACTCTCCCGATGGCTGTCCCCGATATCGCGACCTCAGCGCCCTCTTTCGTGTCACCGCCGAGAATGACGGTGCCGAACCGCGCGCAGCAATCCCTCGCTCCCCTCATTATTTCGAGGGCCACGTTCTCCTTCGTCCCAGGAGGCAAGAGGAGGGACATGAGAACGCCTAGCGGCTCGCCGCCCTTGGCCGCGATGTCGCTCAGGTTGACTGCCGCCGCGTGCCAGCCCCATATCCACGGAGCCTCCATGGGCACGTGGGTGCGGGGGGAGACGACGTCCGACGTCGCGAGCAGGAAGGCTCCTCCCCACTCGATAAATGCGCAGTCGTCGCCGGGCGCTCCGAAGACGACCCCACTGGGCCGCGCGTGGCTCCGGCGGTGGCCTCGACCCTCCCCGGTGGGACCCACACCGAGGAGGCGGAGTATGTCCCTGACCACCCTCCTCTCGCCCAGCTCCGAGAGCTTCAATGCAAATCCCCCCCGGCAGGACCGGGCCGGCCCCTCCCTGAGAGCTTGGAGGCGAATGCCCCCTCAGGAGACCGCACCTGACTCGGGCCCGATGCCGCCGCCACGCTTTTCTGGGCAGTCCCGGGAGGGCACGGCCTTCTCTCCGCCTCTCTCTCCACAATCACGAGTGCGCCCGATGGGCAGCCACGGACGCAAATGCCGCAGCCCGTGCATCTACCAGTGTCCACCTCGAGAAAAGTCTCGTGCACAGTCAGCGCCCCTAGCGCGCAGAGTGCTTCGCAGGAGCCACACAGGAAGCAGGTCTCGCGGCGCCAACGCACTGACCGCTCTCTCCACCGCTGCCTCGGGCCCGCGCCATTTCTAAACCTCACGTAGGACGCATCAGGCGGCCAGGATAAGAACATTGCGAAGGAGCCGTCAGGACCTCCAGAATGTCCTGAGAGGCTCCTCGCCCAGCGCGTCCGAGGCCTCATCCAGCTCGTCGAGCTCGCTCCTCGTCAGATTCCACTGCAGGGCGCCCTTCACGTCCACTAGCTGGCGCAGGTTCTTGACACCCACAATCGGTATCGCTCCCTTCGCCCTGACCCAGTTTATGGCGAGCTGGGCCATCGTTGCCCCCCTCCCCTCCGCCATTCTCTTCATGGCGTCAAGCAGGGGGGCCGCGCGCTCCAGAAGCTTCCGGCTGACCACCAGCCTTCGAATAGGGTTGCGGGGGAGTCTGTCCGGGCCGTACTTCCCGGCAAGAACGCCCCAGCACAGGGGCATGTAGGCGAGCACGGTCACCCCTCGCTCCCTGCACATTTTCAGCAGACCACCCCGCTCGTGCTTTCTGTAGAGAAGGCTGTAGTGCAGCTGGTTCGAGTCGAGCCTCGCGCCGAGTGTCGCGAGCGCGTCAAGCGCCACGCCCATCTCTGCGGAGAAGTAGTTTGAGACTCCGACACCGCTCACAAGGCCCTCGCGCTTCAGCTCCGCGAGGGCCTCCATCCATCGGGGCACCCGGCTCAGGCTGTCGAACTGGTGGACCTGGTAGAGGCCGACCCTCTTCAACCCGAGCCTCCCGAGACTCCCCACGAGGGCCCTCCTGACGGAGCTTTTCCTCCTCCGGTACAGGGGCGAGAATTTTGTGGCGATGACGGGCTCGCCCCCCTCCCTCCTGATGCACTCGCCCAGTAGCCTCTCCGAGGCGCCCAGACCGTAGAGCTCGGCGGTGTCGAAGAAGTTGAGACCGCTGCGCAGGCACTCGGAGTAGACCTCGGAAATGTCCCTCTCTCCATAGCCTCTCCCATATCCCCAGACGATTCTCGAGCCCCAGGACCAGGTCCCGATGCAGACCGCGGAGACCATGAGCTCCGTGCTCCCGAGCCTGAGCCTCTGCCCCTCCATCGGAACCACCGGTGGCTCGATGGAGGGCGGTTTAATTAAAATTTTGGGGGGTCTGCGTGTGGAAGTGGGAGCGAGATGCCCCGGGCAGCCATGTCCCTCGCACCCAGCGCGCGGGCGTCCTCCTCAGCCGCGCCGAGAAGCGCTCTCCCCATGCCCCTGCCCCGATAGTTCCCCCTGCCCTTTCTGTGATCGCGGACCCGGGTGTCTCTTGGGGACGTAATGGTGAAAACGGCAGGGCGTGTCTGGGGCCCCGGGGATTGGCTGCAGGCCGGGCGGGGCACGACACGCCCCCACTTTCGGTCACCACCAGCCAAGATTTATATGGTACGAGTCAGGTTTTGGAACGGGATCGGCGATGGCTGAGAAGAGCATAGAGGACCTGCCCGGCGTGGGCCCCACGACGGCCGAGAAGCTCAGGGAGGCGGGCTACAGGGACTTAATGGCGCTGGCAGTAGCCTCGCCCGCAGAATTGGTCGAAGTGGCGGAGATAGGGGAGGCCACGGCAATAAAAATCATCAACGCCGCGCGAAAGGAGGCGGATATCGGCGGTTTCGAGACCGGCGATGTTATTCTGGAGCGCAGAAAGGGCGTCGGCAAGTTGACCAGCGGAGCCAAGTCGCTGGACGATTTGCTCGGGGGCGGGTTCGAGACGCAGGCAATCAGCGAGGTCTACGGCGAGTTCGGGAGCGGCAAGACTCAAATCGCGCACCAGCTCGCCGTCAACGTCCAGAGGCCTAAAAAAGATGGCGGTCTCGAGGGGCAGGCGATAATGATAGACACCGAGAACACCTTCAGGCCCGAGAGGATTATCCAGATGGCCGAGGCCTACGACATGGACCCGAAGGAGACGCTCCAGAACATCAGGGTCGCCCGCGCCTTCAACTCCCACCACCAGATGCTGTTGGTCGAGAAAATAGCGGAGCTCGTCAAGGACATCCCGATAAGGCTGATTGTTGTCGACTCCCTGACCGCGCACTTCAGGGCCGAATACGTCGGCCGCGGCGCGCTCGCAGACAGGCAGCAGAAGCTCAACACGCACATGCACAATCTGCTCAGAATCGCGGATATGAGCAACGCGGTCGTGCTCGTCACGAACCAGGTCCAGGCCAAGCCCGACACATTCTTTGGCGACCCGACGAGGCCGATCGGGGGCCACATCGTCGGCCACACCGCCACTTTCAGAATCTATATGCGTAAAAGCAAGGGCGACAAGCGCATCGCGCGTCTAGTGGACAGCCCCAATCTGCCCGAGGGAGAGGCTGTTATATCGGTCACCAGGGACGGAATTCGCGACTGAGCGCTCCCGATTTACGGCCCCGCGCACCGCTCCGCTGGGCCATCCATCAATCCCACCTTCTTCTCCGCAGCCGCATGAATAGCGCCGCCGAGCACACAAGCAGGGAGAATAATGCAGCAAGAGCCAGAGCGGCCACGAGGCCAATTGACGAGCGCTCCGTTGAAATCGTGGGTTCCGGCGTAGGAGCGGGCGGCTCCGGTGAGGGCGGCAGCGGCGAGGGCGGCTTCGGGGCCCCGGGCGCGGTGATGGGAGTGGCATGGAGCAGAACGACGGTTTCGCACGCGATACGCCCGTCTCCCGAGGAGATTGCCCGGACTGGAATCGCGATGAGCGAGCTCCCCCGGCTGGCGGGAGTGGTCATCGACAGAATAACATCCGCGCTCTCGCCAGGCTGGAGCTCGAGCTCTGCAGGGCTCAGCGAGGCTTTCCAGCCCTCCGGAAGGGCCCCGGGCAGCGAGAGGCGTATCAGGTCGGGGCCGGTGCCCGTGTTGGTCACTATCAGGACGAAATCCACTCCACTCCCGCTCTCAACCGTCCTCTCCCTTTCCACAGCATCGCACCAGACACAGTAGCGCTGGAGGATGGCGAGGGTAATATTCACCGAGCGCGCCATGGAGGCATCCGAGCGTGGCGCGACCCGCACAGCGATTCCCACCTCCCCCGGCGGATGGGATGCCGTCAGACTGACCCTGACGAGCACGATCGCGCTCCCGCCGGGCCGAAGGCGGGCGATGGGAGGCTCCGTGCGTGCGGACAGACCGGGAGGTGCGAGGGCATCGGTATCGAACTCCTCCTCAAAGTTACCGGTGTTGCTCAGCCTCGCGGCGAGCGTGGCGACCTCGCCCGCGCGGACGCTCACGATTCCCTTGACCACTTCGACTTCTAGTCCCGCCCGGGGCCGGACCATCGTTGTTATGGTGAGGGACGAGCGAATGCCCGCCGCGTCAACCGCCGATACCTCGACCGTGCAGCATTGCCCCGCTAGGCTCCAAGGCGGCGAGGAGACTGTCAGGGCGATGTCGGTCCACCCGCCAGCCTCGAGCTCTGCGGAGCGGGGGAAGAGGGAGGCCCTCCAGCCCCTTGTAGGGCCCGATGCGAAAAGGTTGAACTGGTCAGGTCCGTTGCCGGTGTTCTCCAGACGCAGGATATATAGCGTGGAGGCTCCGGGGTCTACTAAGCCCTCCCAGCGCTCCGCCGTCAGATTGAGGCCGAAGAGATGGTTGACCACGACCGTGATCTGGACCGAGGCCGTGTGGCTCGAGTTGCCAGTGGAGGTGCAGCGAACCCACAGGGAGCAGCTCTCGAGTGCCCCGGCCCAGGTGGGGGGTGCAACGGTCAGCCACACCTGGCGGGTCTCGCATCGAGGAACAACCACGCTGGTATCGCTTAGCTTCGCTGTCCAGCCATTAAGGACCTGACCCTCCAGCGATATGGAATAGGTGTCGGCAGTGTTGCCGGTGTTGACGACACCCACTTCTAAAAGCGCCTCTTCCCCAGGGTCGACAGCGATTCTCTCTGCGCCCGTCTCAAGGCGCACTCCATAGCCCCTGACGAAGAGCTCCACCGAGAGGCTGTTGTTGTCCTCCGAGCGCTCGGGAATGTCATCGAAGGGGTCGGCCTCGATGGCGACAATCCACAGACCTCTCGTTGCGGTCCAGCTGGCGCTGACGGGGGCCGTCTCGCCGGGCCTGAGCCCTCCAAGCCCTCCATCGATGGTGGCCGCCTCTGGTCCCCCCGCGCCCCCGACCGTGAAGCGATACCTGAGCCCCGGAAGGGCCACTGGGCCGGCGTTGAAGAGCTCGGCGCTGAGCAGTATCGTTTCCCCCTCCTCCGGCTCCGCGGGAGAGGCGGAGAGGTTCAGGACCGAGAGGTCCGTCGTCTCGGGGAAGACGTGAACGAATTTGCCCGAAATCACGAGAGCGTAGTCCTGGGCGCCGGATGGCACGTTCGCCCCGCTGACCCTGACTCCCCACCAGCCCTCCGCAGGGGACGCGATTCTTACCTGCTCGATGTTGTTCACGTTATCGCTCCCGTTGCCCGGGACGGAGAAGCCGCCTGCGAAAGAATTGCCCATGTAGGTGGTTCCATCGGGCGCGGAGACAATCAAATTTAAATCGTTGACGAGTGCAAAATTCGCGTTAACGGTCCCCGGGACGTCGCTCCAAACAAGCGTTACCCTGAGTTCGCTCCCGCCAACCACCCTGAACTGGTAGTCCCTGCTCTCGCCCGTGGCGAGCTTGTGCTGCTGGTCCTCCACCCAGATTTTGCGGGCTGTGGTATTGAGGAGGGCGCGGGAGAGGTTGAGCCTCCCCCAGCCCTGCTCCGGGCCCGGCCAGGAGTAGTCTGCGAGTGGCTCGGCGCCGTTTATCAGAACCGCTTTGACCATCGCAGGGCTCGGGAGGAGACCGCGGGTGACACAGAAATGCTCGCAAACAACGACGGCAGCGCCCGCGACCACCGGGCAGGCCATGCTCGTCCCGGAGGCCGTTATGTAGGACGACGAAGCGTTGGAACTGGTAGAGACGACAGAAACTCCGGGCGCGACGAGGTCCGGTTTGATTCTTCCGTCGTCGCAGTGCCCCCTTGCGCTGAAGGACGCCACCGTCGTGCCGTTGACCTTGTCCGTTGCGCCGACCGCGATGACGTTTTTAGCGGTCGCGGGCGGCTGGACGGTCCCGTTGCCGGGGCCGTCGTTTCCGGCGGAGAAAACTATGCAAAGGGACTGATTCCCCTCGCGGTCGGGGTCGGAATCCCTCACACTCCTGTCGTAGATTACGTCCCGGCTATCGTAATCGCCGTGGTCAGCGCCCGAGGAACCCCAGCTGTTGCTCTGCACAAGCGCGCTGCCGCGTGATGCGTCCCTGCAGTAGGTCGCGTAGGCTCCGGCGCCTGAGAAGGAGCGGGCCTGACCCACGAGCTGCGCTCCCGGCGCCATTCCTCCGTAGTAGCCAGCAGTCCCCGAGTGGCCCGGCCTGTAGGCCCCGCTCCCGAGCACTGTGCCGGAGACGTGCGTTCCGTGCCAGCCAGTGTCGGTCCAGTTCTCCGAACCGGTGTAGCTGAAGAAGAGCTTCTTCCTTCCCTCGAACGCGGGGTGGGTTCCGTCGACGCCCGTGTCGCAGACGGCGACCGTCATGTTGCCGCCCGTGTAGCCCTCGAAGCCTCCGTATGAGGAGTTGTAGCTCCACAGGCACGAGTCGCTACTGAAGTTGTATGGGCCGTCAGTAGGGGAACGAATGGAGGTTATCAGCGACGTTTTATAGTTATGTGGAGCGTCCGGCCGGAGCTCCTCGACCCACTGAACGTCTGGTAACCGCGCAATTTGAATGGAGAGGATATCTGGAGCGCGTATGAAAACCGCGGGGCCCTCCACGCCCACCACCTCCGCTCCCAGCGACTCGAGCTCGCGTGCGAGCCGGCCGGGGAGCGAGTCTGAAAAGGCAAGCACGCTCAGGGTCCGGAGCCTTCCGTCCGGAGCCAGCTCCGGATGGAGCCTGTAGGCGGGATGAAACGGTCCCACGAACCTGATATGCGGGTGCGTTCTCAGCCCGTCCGCGACGGAGGGCGGAGCGCGCACCACGAACGCAAAATCGGGAAGATAAGCCAGCACCCCACACCGCCCCTCAAGCCAGGCAACCCAGTCCTGCCTTACAGGTCCGTCAAATTGGACGATAAAGCACCCGTCCTCACCGCTCGATTTCAGGTTCCCGGGAATGAACGTCTCATCCTTCAGAGGGTCGAACTCGCCGGCGCGAAGCCGGAGCGGGATCGCGCGACATGTCCGAGCGCTGCCTCTCTCCATCACTTTGACCTCATCCGGTGGGTTGTCATCGCGGGCGCCAGACAAGGGGCTGCGGGCGGGGTTAAGAGCGGGTTTAAAAGTAATTGCCTGGAGCATTGGAGACCACGCGATGGTGCCTGCGAGGAGGACCACCATGCTCATCACGGTCCTTACCCGCGGAGCTGCCTGCCTGCGCCGTGTCCTGACCATCGCAGGGCTCATGGTCCAATGATGGCTCCGGTTGATAAAAAGATTGTGCAGTTCCCTCTACTCGGGGCCGCGCCTGCTCCAGACCTTCTGCTGGTATGGGTCGGGGGCGTAGCTCAGCCTCTCTTCAGGAAGCGCTGGGGGCGGCGTCAGCCCGGCCCCGCCGCTCTCGTATCCCTCTACCTCTCCCCCAGCAGGTGCGGCTGGCTCGGCCTCGGGCGGCGGGGGGCCCTCGTAGGACTCGATCGGCTCGGCCTCGAGAATCGCCTCCGTCTCACCCTCCCTGCCCCTGCGCAGGAAAAATATCGTAATGGTCGCGGCGATGATGAGGACGATAATAATCGCGGGCCAGAACAGTTCCACCTTGCCCTCCTGCCCAATTGCGGGTCTGGACCTGACCTCGAGCGTCCAGCCGTAGAGAGCCTCAGCTTCGCCGTCGCTGACCCTGACAAGGATTTTGTATACCCCCTTTTTCTCGGGCGTGAAGGCCATCGAGCTGTCGTTGTCTCTCTGGGGGACGTCGTTTACGAACCACTCGTAGAAAAGCCTGTCCCCATCAGGATCCGACATCGCTACGGAGAACAGCTGGCCGACGCCTGTGTAGCACACAGTCCTCTCCGCCGGCGAGTACGATACAACCACAGGGGGCCTATTCAGGACCCTGACCTCAAGCTCGACTGATGCCTTTGCGCCGAAGTTGTCGGTCACGGTAAAGACGACGGTGTAGTTTCCCTTCTTTCTATAAGTATGGGTCTGGGCGCTCCCGCTCGCGGTTGTTCCGTCACCGAAGTCCCACTCATAAGCCACTATCGTCCCGTCAGGGTCAATTGTGGTTCCGGCGGGCACGGAGAACCTGAAAACGGTCGAGGTGTTCCCGGTGAGCGGGTAGACCTGTGCGTCAACGACGGGCGGCCTGTTCTCCACGCGCACGCAGGCTGTGGCGCACCCTGATTCCATTCCATCGTCGTCCCGGACCCTGACCGTGGCGTTGTACTCGCCGGGCGCGGTGTAGGTATGGTTGACGGAGGAATGCTTTATCCACCCGGATGAGTTTCCGTCGCCGAAGTCAAAGAGCCACGCGACGATGTCGCCATCCTCGTCCCTCGACCTAGACGCCGAGAACAGTACTTCGGAGTTCAGGCCGGTCTGAGATGGTCTGGCCTCCAGATGGGCGGTGGGGGTCTTTCCTGAGATGACCGCCGTCACGTAGGAGGGTTCGCTCGTCTCCTCTCCATCGCTCACCTCCAGCCTGAAGGTGTAGCAGCCGATAGTGAACGGCACGAAGGAGAGGAAGGGCTGGTCGGTGACCGCGGGCATGGCGGGTGGACCCGAGGACTGAGTCCATAGGTAGCTCAGGGGGTCTCCGTCCTCGTCGGAGGCGGTCGCTGTGAAGGTTACGAGCTGCCTCTTGAAGCCCGTTTGGTTGGGTCCGGCGTCGCACCTCGGCGGCCTGTTCGGGACGGTTATCGTTACGGTCGCGGGTTGGCTTTCGGCGAAGCCGTCGCTCACGACCAGAGAGAACACATAGGCTCCAGACTTGGTGGGGATGAAGGAGGCCCTCTGGCTTTCTGGATTGTTGAGGGCCGTCGCGGGCCCCGAGACCCTACTCCATTTATATGTCACCGGGTCTCCATCGAGATCCACCGCGCTCCCATTGAGAACAACCTCTGTCCTTTTATAGGCCTGCCTGTCCTCGCCCGGGAACGCCCTTGGCTTACTGTTTACCGTATACTCCAGAACCACTGCCCCCAGCTCAGGCGTCTTTGTCCTGTCGGAGGAGGCGTGGAGGGTGGCATTCCACTGGACGAAGCGCCCTTGGTGGACCGGCCGGCTCCCGTTTCCAATGTCCGTGAAGGATGAGCTGTTCACATTCGTTTGACTCGACCGGAACCGGAGAGTTATGCTCGTCCCCAGAGGAATCTCTCCGTACCATGTAATTCTATTGAGGCTGTGGAAATCGGGGCCGGTGTCGAACGGAAGGCTCTGGATGGTTCCCTGGGGGACGTACCTGAGCTCCAGATGACCGTATCTAAAGGCCCATGTGTCTGAGAACTCGTCCTGCCCGCTGCCAGTGCCGCCCCCATACAGAATAACCTGATGGTTGGCAGTGTCGTACACGCAGGCGTGCCGGAATCGGCCCGCGGCTGGGAGGTTTGCGTTCGAGGCCCACGCGTTTGCAGAAGGGTCGTAGGTCAGTGTCTCGTTAGAGTTTGTGCCCTGCGCCCCAACCTTGCCACCAATGACCGTCATTACACCTAAGTCGGAATTCCAGCAGGCGGAGTGGCCGTAGCGCGCCGAGGACGCGCTCGCTAGCTGCGTCCAGCGCATCTGCGTATAGTTGAAGGCCCAAAGGTCAGAGAGGGGGCCGTTGTTGTAGCCGCCGAAAACCAGCATCCGACTGCCGTTGGTGTCCCAGACCGCGGTGTGGTAAGCGCGTGCCGAAGGAGTTACCCCACCGGGGTTCAGCTGGGCCCAGGAATTGGTGCTCATATTGAACGCCCAGAGGTCCCCGTAGGGGGCGCCGCTTATCGTCTCCAAACCCCCGAAAATAATCATCACGCCGTCCACGGGGTCCCAGACCGCGGAGTGGTGAAAGCGAGTGGGCCCGTCCGCGAGCCGGCTCCACCCCTGTATTGACGGGTACCAGGCCCAGGTTTGGTTGTAGTAGGCATTGCCCCACATGCTCAGGTAGTACCCGCCGTGGGTGATGAAGCAGCCGTCCGCGCCGTCCCAGACACCGACGTTGCCCGCCGGGAGTTTGGCATTCCCACGATTAGTCCAGGTGTTGCTCACCGGAGAATAAGTATAAAGTGGCTGGAACCAGCTTGCGTCCTGCATGCCCGAGACGAAGTAGTAGCCTCCGTGGATGATCATCTGGTTGTTGGCATCGTCCCAGGCGGCGGAGAAGTCCTCCCTCTCCGCCCCGTCGCCGAGGCGGGCTCGCTGGCTCCAACTCTCGCCCACGCTCTCAAGAACCTGAGAGAGATTCGCCCTACCCGCCGATATTACCACCCTGTCTATCGTGTAGGAGGAGGGAGCGAGCATCTCCCAGGCTACGCTTCGGGAGTGGGGGCCCTCGCCCGAGACCTCAGGGTCCGCCCTCTCCATGGCGCCACCCTCGAGGCTGGACGCAGGTGGCATAGAGGGCTCCACCTTACCTCCGGAGCATGCGCCTTCCCCCTCTCCTATCAATGTGGGCATGGGAATGGGGGTGGTGAGCAGAATAAGAGCCACAAACCACAGGGGCCTCGTCAACGTCCTCCCTCCAGACAGATGCTCATTCGCTAACACGATATATTTACCTTTTTGAGCGATTTACCTTTTTGAGCGCGTTTTTGAGCGGTCCGGATGGAGCGACAAAAACCCGGCGGGTGTTGGGGCGACCCTTTGTGGAGACATGGCCGGTGGAGCCTCAGAGAATCTCCACCGTTCCGGTGTCGGCGTCTACCCTGACCCTGTCACCGGTTCTTATGTTCTCCACCGGTACTCTGTCGACACATGGCAGACCCGCGAGTATCACGCCCGTCGCTACTATCGTCTCCGTCTCGGCGTTAATAATTGCGGCGGGGGCGACCCCGTTGGCGGCCAGGCCATAGATGACATATGAGCCAACCGTGGATCCCTTGCCCTTCGGGAATACCAGAATTTTTCCTTTGACGCTCTTCCCCTCGAGCTCGTGCCCCTTCTCAATGAATACCCCCGTCTTCGGGTCCACTCCCCCATAGAAGCCGATGGGCTCCTTCGAAACTAGTGCCTCCCCCTCGGCCTTTCCCGGACTTATCGTCCTCCCCTGAAAGCGCGCCACTGCCCTCACCCCTTGCTCTATTTCTGTAACAGCTCCACCTCCATTGTTGACGGCTACAGTCTTCCCCCGCTCAGCCCGGCTCCCTCGCGCCCCTCCTCTACTCTCTTTAAGAGCTCTCCAACCCTCGCCACCACCTCCTCTCCATGGGCGAGAATCGTCCAGCCATTTCTTAAGGCTGTCGCCCTGAGGCCGGGAGCGGGGTTGAGGGCCACGGGCCACCCGACCCTTTCGAGAAATGAGATATCCTCTTCAGTGTCCCCGAACCCGAAGGAGTTCGCCTCATCAATTCCGTCCAGCTCAACGATTTGTTCATAAACGGGGCGCTTCGTCTCGCCCAGAATCATGTTCCTCAGGACCCTGCCCGTGTAGCGGCCACCCCCGACCTCCAGCTCCGTCCCGAAGGCCGCCTCCATGCCTAGTCTGCGCGCCATCGGAAGGACGGTCTCCACCGGCGAGCCGCTGAGGGCCACTCCCGGCCTCCCGCTATCCGCCATCAGGGCAACGAGGGGCATGGAGTAGTCGTACACCTCCTTCATTCGCCCAGCCACGAAGCTCTCTGCTACTAGCTTCACGTCGCTCACTCTCCGGCCCCTCAGCCCCTCCGCGTAGAGGCTGGGGAGCGCTTCCGCAACCTTTCTGTACAGGAGCCTGCCCGTGCGGTGGTCTTCCCTCATCTCCCTAATTTTCCTGTGAATCTCCGGGTCGAAAAGCCCGGCGGAGAGGAGATGGTCGGGGAAGTCGAGAATCATGTGGCCCCTGATGAGCGTGCCGTCCAGGTCAAAGAATGCGGCGGCCCTCCCCGCGCGGCTGCAGTCTGGAATCACTTCATCGCCGCCTCGACGAGCTCTTCCAGCGTCCCGAACATCACGGCCTGCTTGCAGTGGCCGGGGAGATAGGTCGCAGCCTTTCCGGAGCAGACCCCAGTCACTCTGAAGCCCATCTCCTCAATGGGCGCCACGACCATGCAAGTGTCAGCGACGACCTTTCCCCCAGCCTTCTCGATGGTCGAGACATAGCCAATTCTCTCGGCGGCACTCCTCATCAGCCGGGAAGTGCAGACCCAGAGCGGCTTCTTGAGACGCCTTCCGCTGACGAGCCGGGCGACCTCAGCGATTTCTTTGAGCGAGGCGTGGGGGCAGCCCACGACCACAAGGTCGGGCTCTTTCGAGGGGCCGAGTTTCGCATAGGTATCCCTGAGCTCTCTCTCGCCGAAGTCGATGGCCTCCAAGCCCTCCCTCCTCACCGCACCGGCCTCTGGCGTCATCCCCTCGACATGGTAGAGCGCCACAGCGCCTGATGCCGCCATGGCAGCTCCGAGCGCCTTTAGCTCGTCCACGCCGGCCCACTTAATCCCCGTGAAGAATGGAATTCTGTCCTTAACGATTTTACCGACATAGCAGCCCAGCGCCCCAAAGTCCGAGCCTGTTCTCAGCTCCGCGCTGACCCTCACATGGTAGTGCGGTTGTCGGTTCTCCTCGCGGTGGAGGCCGTAGTCCGGCGTGACCCCACATATCGCCGCCGCGAGGGCCGAGGGTCCCCCCTCGCGATTGGTCCGGGCGCCGATCACGGAGTTGGCGAACGAAACCGCCGATGACTCCGACCAGGCGATGTGCTCGCCGAACCGAGGGAGCATGCCGATGAGGTAGGGCGTGCAGGAAGCGCTCGTCACGATACCCATTGACTCGAATGCCCGCATGATTCTGAGCTGCTGCTCGGCGAACGCGGGCGGGAAACCCAGCTCCCGCCACTGCTCAATGTCCATTCCCGCCGGGTTGAGGAAAGTGGGCACCACGACCCTCGCCCCCAGCCTCGCGTAGTCCTCGAGGAAGTCCCTCCCAGGGTCTCCAATAGACTTGTAGGACACCCCAGCGACTTGAACGGACCCGACAGGAATCATTCTCTCGGCTCCGTATATCTCTCCGAGCCTGACCAGCAGGCGCAGGCATCGCTGGGGGACCTCGCCCCTCTCTCCCCTCAGAACAGCCTCTTCTTCTTTGGTAAGCTGCACACACCCACCTCCTTATCGCCCCCGCGCCTCAACCCTCCAGATAGTCCTCTAGCCTCAGCTTCATCGGCAGCGGGGGCCTTCTGAATTCCTTCCGCGGGCCCTTTTTCGACGGGTCCTCGCTCGGTATCGTCATGTCAAACCCTATCTTGGTCGTCATCTGGGTCTCCATGTCTGAGGATGGGTCGAGGGACGAGCCCTTATCCTCGAACATCTTGATTCCCTTCTTGCCCTGGAAGCGCGTCGCCATTGCCCACTCGACATCGTGAGGGTTGTGGATGTCGATATCGTCATCCACGATGAAGACGTGCTTCATCGACCTATGGCCCCTGAACGCGGCGTCTATTGCCTTCATTCCGTCATCAGGATTCTTCTTGTGAATAGACACAACCCCATGGAGCCATGAAGCTCCACCGGGCGTGATGAGCACGTCCTTCACCTCACAGACCTTCGCAACCTCACGGTAGATCGTCGGCTCCCTGGGCATTCCCATCAGCACCTTGTGCTCCAGCCCTCCGGGCAGGAGCGCATGGAATATGGGGTCCTTCCTGACGAATATGTGCCTCACTCTTGCGACCCTCTGTTTTCTGACAATGTCCACGGTCTCCGTCAGGTCAACGAACGGGCCCTCGTCGTGCATCTCGCCCGTGAACTCCATTATAATGACTATCTCTGAGCCGGGGACCGTGTGCCCGCCCACGCGGTAGAGCCTCGTCTCGGAGAGGGCGTTCGCGATCGCCATCTCGTCGACATTTATCGGCGCCGATATCGCTGCGCCCACGAGCACCGGAATGGAGTTGCCTATGCAGAAGGCGAACTCCCTCAGCCCCCTTTTAATATAGGCGTCGAAATCCCTCTGCAGAATTCTCAGAACGAGTTTGTCCTTTACCAGCTCCCCGTTTTCCCTGAACATCATTGCCCTATGGTAGGATGCGTTTAGGCCGTACTCCGGGTCGCGTGCAATCGCGATGCCAGAGGCGATGTAGGGCCCGCCGTCGAAAGGATAGTAGGTCAGAATCGGGAGGCGGGTGAGGTCTGTCCCGATGTCCGTGTAGTCGGTCGTGTTCTCGACCGCGGGGGGCTTTGGATGGTCTATCGCCTCCGCCAGCCGCGTTATCAGCTCCTCGCGCCGGATCCCGAGCCCCAAACAGACCAGCTCTCTCGTGGCGCAGATGTTCGAGACCACTGGCATCTTGTGTCCTTTCACTCTCTCGAAATAGAGCGGCCTTCCATCGAGCATTTTTATCAATGTCGCGGCTTCGTAGACCGTGTCGACCTCCCTCTTTATCCGCGTAAGCATTCCCTTACTTTCGAGCAGTTTCAGAAACTCCCTCAGCTCCATTTCCAACCCTCCTCAGCACCCGATTCTAGTCCTGAGCGCCGTGAACCCGGCATTCTCGATGGCTCTGGCCACCCTCTCCTGCAGGTCCACGCCCGGCGTGAGAGCGACCATGAGGCCTCCCCTTCCGGTTCCGGTCAGTTTGGCCCCCGGAGCGCCCGCCCGAATTGCAAGCTCCACAAGCCTCTCTAGCTCCTCGCATGAAACCCCGAGCTCCCTCAGGAGCTCGTGGTTGCGCGTCATCAGCGTCCCGACCCTCCCGACGTCTCCTCTCTCTAGGGCCTCTTTTGCCTCGAGAGCGAGGGCCTCGGCCTCGCTGAATATTCTGGAGAATTTCTCCGGCGCGGCCTCTCGCCTCCTCCTGACCTCCTCGACCACGGCCTTTGTGCTCGAAGTGATGCCCGTGTTCCCGAGCACGATTTCAAGAGGCCTCCTGAGGCGAATCATTTCGATATGGTTGGTCGGTTGCTCCTTCTTAAAGAGGAAGAGGCCCCCGTATGTGGCAGCGGTGTCGTCGATTCCGGAGGGCGTGCCGTGAAAGCCCTTCTCTCCCTCATGGGCCGCCCGGTTGATTTCCTCATCGGTGAGGCCTAGATCGAAAAGGGAGGAGAGGGCGCGCGCGATGGCTGCGCAGGCGGCGGCCGAAGCACCAACGCCGCTGGCGGCCTTTAGGGCTCCACCGAGCGCGAGATTCACGGGGTTCTTTCTGGTGTCTATTCCGAGGTGGGAGAGAATCAGCTCCACCGCCCTCCTCTGCTCGGCCGCCTTCTCCTTTTTGTACCCAGGCGTCTCGGGCCTGTTGTCGTAGAGCGTCCAGCCGTCGCCCTCGAGAACGAAGGTCTCGGGTCCCGCCTCGAGGCCGCCGGCTCCTCGCGCGAGCGTGGCCTCGGCCACTGTGGTGTCGGATATCGCCGAAGCGATGGCCGGAAGGCCGTACACTACGAAGTGCTCTCCGAACAGAATTACTTTACCATACCCGATCCCGCTCGCCACATCGCTCCCTCCGCCAGCCTCGAACGGCGTACGGTTATTATTAAATTTCTATCAGACCAATGTCCCGACGGGCTCATAACCCCTACTCAATCACCGGCTCCGTCCATCAGCAATCCTTTTATCCCGGAGCGTGTTATAAGGGTCTGTCTGAATAGCGGGGTAGGGTAGCCAGGAAATCCCGACGGGCTCATAACCCGTAGATCAGTAGTTCAAATCTACTCCCCGCTACCAAATTCCAGAGTGCGCCCCCGAGCGTAGCGAGGGGGCGCTTGCCCCTCCAAATTATAAACAACCACATCATTTCGATGGCCCTTGAGGCACGAGACAGGCCGGTGCTGGCGTTCCTCCTTCTCTCGACGTTCATCGGTAAATGCCTCTCCAGCATCTCTCCCACCTCGAGTTCTTTAACCCCCTTTATTTCCTCCTTCTTGCTGGAATGTACAGAACTGGCGCGCTCCTGTGGCGAGACGCCGTTGTCCGGTGGGGAATGGGGCTCCCATCGCTCATCCTACTCGGCTGAGCCTAAGGCATAACCGAGGAGGCTCTCACATACGAGAGCCTCTTCCACCCGCGCTGAATTGACATCGGCGTTCCAGGGAGCTATAGCCCGCCGGGATGAACTATGTTAATTCCATCGGGCTGAAGGCATATCACTCAGTTTTCAACATCACCGTGCGGCTCGTGCTGGTCAAGATTCTCTACCCCAAGAGGGTCCAGGAGACCTGGATGAGGAGGAGGGCTCAGGTCCTCCTGTTCTTTATTATTAGCTTCGTTGAGGGGTCGTGGGGGGATGTGCTTTCCTCTCTTCCCACCCTACAGGCTACCGGCGCCGAATTATGTCCCGTTTCTTCTCGCTGACTTGCTTCTTATCGCCCTGTCATGCGTTGTTGCGGGGTTTTCCATCTGATGCGGGTGAGGAGCTTTGGCAAGAGCAGCGTCCGCCGCCCAGAGCCGCAGCTCCATTACGGACAAATTCAGCCCCCTCCCGGATAGCCTTTTCGCATACGGGGCCTTCTGGAGCCTCATCTTTTATTTTACTCTACGCCGGGCCCTATTTCGTCCCCGCGGCCGCTTTTCTGGCGGCGATGGGGGTCTTTCTGGTCTTCTAGGCCCTGCTCCCCGCCGGGGCGCGCCGGGACGCTGACCGGTCGCCATAGGTGCGCTTTGGCAGTTGGCTCGCTCGCTTTCTTCATATTTCTCGGGTTCATCCATGAAGCCGGGCGAGTTGAAGGGCATGTCCGCAGTTTCGGTCTCGGCGTCTGGGTCCTTCTGGATTGTGTGGAGGCGGTCGAAGCACCCCGGGGGCCATAGCCGGTCTGGTTGAGACCGGAAAAAGCCTTTATATCGCCCGACAATGCCGTCCGCGGGGATCCCCCACGCTCAGCACCGAGCTCCTCACACTGATACTGTTCATCCTGTTCGCCATCACCTTTGCGGCCCCGATGGTCCTCAACTGGTACTTTCTTAAGATGATTGTCAGGGCACTAAACGGAACAGAGGGCCCTGTGCTCGGACCCTCAGTGCTTGAGCTGAGAACGCCCACGGGGTTCGAGCTTCTTCTCTACGAGCTCGTCATATTCGTACCTATGGTGCTGATGGCTCTCCTCGGCCAGACCATCGACCTACCTGGTAGCATCCTCATAGGACTCGTGCTCAGCGGCTTCGTGGGAATGTACATGGCGATGGTCGTCGGTCTCGAGGTAACTATGTACATCTGCCTCTGCACGGCGGTCGGCGGCCTTCTTGCGCTCGGGGGACTGGCGGAGGCAATTCTTTATCATGGGTCCCCGGCGATTTACTTTCTGGCGGTGGTCAGCTTTGTCCTCACCACCGGAGCGGGCTATATCCTCGGCATGGGCCGTGAGAAGGGGGCCTCGTGGGGTGCGGCCGCGGCGGCAGGGTGGGCCCTGAGTCTCGCCATCGGCGTCCTGGGCATGTTCTGCCTGAGGCTAGAGAAATCCGCTGTCACTGTCTTCTCTGTCATTGGATACCAGAGTCTCCTCCTGCTGGGGATATTCGAGGGCTTCCACAGAATGAAAATTCGCTCGCTGCGCCAGCTTCTCAAGGGATCTGGGGCCATGGAGTAGCTCAGGTAGGCCCCCCTCAGCCCATCACTTTCCGATGTAAAATGATGCGATGGTATTCACTATTCTCGCTAGATCCTCCTCGGCGAGCGCCGGATGGACGGGAAGGCTCAGGACCTCCCTGCAGGCGCGCTTGGCATTCGGGGTGGGACGGGTGGCGAAGGGCCTGAGGGGTGGGTTGTCGGTCACCGGCCTCGGATAGTAGACCCCGCTCTTTATTCCATTTTTTTCAAGATAATCCTTGAGGGCGTCCCTCAGCCGCGCCCGGATGGTATACTGGTGGTAGACATGGGTCAGCCCTTCCGGGACGTGGGGGGTAACGACGCCCTGGATGCCCTGGAGGCCCCGGTCGAGCACGGAGGCATTGGCCCTCCTCTTTGCGTTGAAGCCCTCGAGTTTCTTCAGCTGCTCGATGCCGATGGCGGCGGAGATGTCGTTCATCCTGAAATTGTAGCCGATGACGACGTGCTCGTAGCGGCTCTTCTGTCCGTGGTCCCTCAGTAGCCTTATCTTCGACGCAAGCTCATCGTCGTTGGTGGTCACCATGCCCCCCTCGCCCGTGGTCATGTTCTTTGTCGGATAGAAGCTGAAGCAGGCGCAGCTGCCCAGCGAGCCGACCCTTTTTCCTTTGTAGAGGGCCCCATGGGCTTGGCAGGCGTCTTCGATGACCGGAATTCCTCTTCTCTCAGCCAGCTCGAGAATTTCATCCATATCGGCCGGGAGGCCGAAGAGATGTACGGGTAGGATGGCCTTTGTCCTATCCGTCAGCGCTTTAGAGATATCATTAGGTAAGATATTGAAGGTCCGAGGATCTATGTCGGCGAAGACCGGCCTAGCGCCGCAGAATGTTATCGGGGTGACGGTCCCTATGAACGTGAATGGGGTGGTCACCACCTCAGCCCCGTTTCCTATTCCGTGCGCAAGTAGAGCGAGATGAATCGCTATCGTCCCATTGCCGACGGCGACAGCGTGCTTTGTCCCGATATACGACGCGAAGGCCTTCTCAAACTGCTCCACCCTCTCCCCCTGGGCGAGCTTCCCTGAGCCCATCACCTCCAGCACGGCCCTCTTCTCCTCCTCGCCGAGCAGGGGCTTAGCGATGTTTATCACGCTTGCGCTCTCCGCTCCCTTCCGCTCTTTCCCCGTGCGCCGGGCTTCACTCCCTTTTCTCTCTCCTGTTGCGCTCAAGCAAGCCACCTCGCAACCGCAGACAGGACCAGACCAGCCCCCGTCATGGTCATATTTGAAGCGACAAACGCGTCCCATCGGCCCGCAACGTAGGCGGCGACCCCATTAATCACAAGGCCCATGATGCCCACGCCGGCCCCGAGCACGATGAGAGCCCTCCCTACAATTTTGAAGCCCTTGTAAACCAGCACCCCGCCGAGAATCACCGAGACCCCACCGAGCATGGCGAAGAATATCAGAATATTGAGGACAGTAACCACCGTCTCCTTCATGTCGCTCTCCGCCATGTATGTCTCTACCAGCTCCCGGACGCGCTCGAGCTGTCTCCAGCCGGAGAAGCCGCCGATGACGAGCATCGCCCCCCCCGCCACGGCGAGACCCCCAGCGATTCTGTCCACACCGCTCACCCCTCAATCCTCGTCTATCGAGTACATCAGGTTGTACTGGACCTTCCTCAGCAGCTCCTCCGGTATCGGCTGCTGGCCCCTCTCAACCCTTATATTATTCACCTCGATGCAGAAGGCCTCGAAGTCCCTGTGGCGCATGCGCGCCAGCCACTCGCGGTGGAGGAGCTTCTTGTGCCTGGCCCAGGCTTCCTGGAGACGCCTGCTGTTCCTGTGCGCCGCCCATGCAATATAGAATATGCAGGCGAGGCCGGCGGCCACAATGCCCCAGCCCGTGGCGAGCAGTAACATATCCCATGTGGCGGTATCCATTGTCGACTCAATCACTTTAGAGGAATATTTAACTATCGGGCGTCCGTCGGTTGCTTCCGCTCTAGGGGATTTCCATCAGCCCATGAGACTCCAAAGAGGCCTGCGCCACGCCTCGCTCAACTCTCTCAGAGAAAGCCTGAGCAGCTCCTTCCCTCCCTTCCGGATAACGAGCTCTCCACCCCCGAATTTCCCCAGCCTGCGAAGCCCTAGCCGCTCCAGCCTCCGCTCTACCCTCCTTCTGTTGCTCTCCTTGACCTCCAGGAGCCAGCGCGTCGGGCTCTCCGAGAAAAGGGCGGCTTCTGGGGGCATCGAGGGCAGCCGCGATATATCAACCTGCGCTCCCAGCTCACCCCCGATGCACATCTCGGCCAGCGCTACCGCCATGCCTCCATCAGATACGTCGTGGCACGATTCAAGCAAGCCCTCTTCGATGCAGGATACCAGCGCCCCGACCGCCCTGCGGGTCAGGCGAGGTTCGGTGTCCGGGACCCGGATGCTTTGCCCGCCGAACCTGTAGTAAAGGGCGCTCCCACCCATCTCCGGCTTCGTTTTTCCGAGGAGATAAACGGCGTTCCCGGAGCGTTTTGCGTCAGAGGTAACGCATCTACGAAAGTCCCCGATGATTCCTACTCCGAGAGCCACGGCGGTCGGGGGCACTGAACTCTGGGTAGTCTCGTTGTAGAGACTGACGTTGCCTGAGGGAATTGCCACCCCGGCCCCGGCTGCGGCCTCGCCCATCCCCCTGACCACCTCCCCGAGCTCCCATAGCCTCTCCGGAATCTCAGGGCTCCCGAAGTTCAGGCAGTTGGTCATTGCGAGCGGTCTAGCGCCCACGGCCGCGAGGTTCCGGCACATCTCGTCGATTATCAGTTTTCCGCCCCGGTACGGGTCAATAATCGAGGCGAGCGGGTTCGAGGCGACAGCAATCGCAATGCCCATATAGCTGTCCTCTGCAACCCTAATCACCGAAGCGTCGCCGTGGCCCTCGCTGCCCACCTTTCCCTGTAGCGGCTTGAGAATGGTGTTGCCCCTCACTTCGTGGTCGTATGTGCGGATGACCCAGTCCTTGCAGGCGATATTTGGCTCGGACAAGAGGGCGAGCAGGGCCTCGCCGGGGCTATTATAGCCAGAGGGTCTCCTTTCAGCCGCGCTCCCCGCTGGCCTCCGTGGCCTCCGGACTGGCCTGCAATACTCCGGCCCGGCGGTCAGGAACTCCAGGTCCATCTCGAAGACCTTCACCCCCTGATAGAAAAGTCTGCACACCTTCTCCGGAATGGCTCTCCCAACGACAGTCGCCGGTACGTCCCATTTCCTCGCGATGCGGAGGACCTCGTCCGCGTCCTCCGGCCTGACCGCGAGCATCATCCTCTCCTGCGATTCCGAGACCCATATCTCCCACGGGGCCAACCCCTCCTCTTTCAGTGGTACCCGGTCGAGCTGAATCTCCGCGCCGCAGCCCCCGCTCAGAGCCATCTCTCCCACGACACACGAGAGCCCCCCGCCACCGAGGTCCTTCATCCCCCTCAGCAGCCCCCTCTCGTTTATTTCGAGGCAGGCATGAATCACCGGCTCCTTCATTATCGGGTCGCCGAGCTGAACCGCTCCTCTGGATTCCTGGTCGGTCTTGTCGGTGATGATTTTCGAGGCGAAAGTGACGCCGTGGATGCCGTCACGTCCGGTCCTTCCACCGACGAGGACGAAGAGGTCACCTGGCCCTCCGACGCTGTTCCTGAGAATTCGGTCCCTCCTGACGATGCCCACACAACCGACATTCACGAGGCAGTTCCCGGCGTACCCCTCGTGGAAGAACACGCTCCCGGCCACTGTCGGAATACCGATTCTGTTGCCGTAATCACGGATGCCCGCTACCACCCCCGCAAGAAGGTACTTAGGATGCTTTACACCAGGGGGAACGCTCTCATGGGGCATGTCGAGCCTGCCGAAGAATAGGGGGTCTATCAGGGCGACGGGCTGGGCGCCCATGCAGAGCACGTCCCTCACTATCCCCCCAATTCCTGTTGCCGCGCCGCCGTAGGGCTCGACTGCCGATGGGTGGTTGTGGGACTCGATTCTCAGGGCGCAGGCCCACTCGTCGTCCAGCGCTACCACGCCCGCGTCGCCCCTAGCCAGCACGGCTTCGGAGGTGATAGGGAAAATGTGCTTCCTCAGGAAGGGCTTGGAGCTCTTGTAGCAGCAGTGCTCGGACCAGGCCTGCCCCAGCGACTGGAGTTCCACGTCTGTGGGGTTCCGGCCCTTCGCCACAAAGTAGTCCGCAATCCGCCTCATCTCCTCGAGGCTCAGGCCGACCCCGGTCTCTCGGCTGAGGGCCTCGAGCTCTTCATCAGTGGCGCTCCTGAGGTCAATATCATAAAGGGGGAACGGCAGATCTCTCTTTTTAAAAAGGCGGCCTGGACCACCTTGCATGTGCTCTCACTCTCTTAGTATGTTTATGTGGAAGTTGTGAATCACGGGGTTGACCAAGAGCTTGCGACACATATCTTCCACCCTCGCACGGGCCACGGCCTCGTCCTCCCCCTCGAGAAGAATGACGAACAGCTTTTCTGTCCGGACCTCGCCGACCTCCCTGAAGCCGAGCAACTCTAGGGCCTTCTTCGTGTTCTGGCCCTCCGGATCCGCCACCCCCTTTTTCAAGCTGACGCGAACCTCGGCGCGGAACATCACCACCACGTGTGGTGGATGGAGGTGGATGGACTTAAGCTTTCGTTCCGCTCGCCGGAAGCGAAGGATGGAGTAGAGAGAAGAGGCTCGGAAGAGAGATGGGATGAGCGGAACGTACGGTGGGCATACGGATACTATATAGGATATGTGTGAGCATATAACATGAAATAATTAAATAGAGCATATATAATGCAGGGCTGTCGGGAGGGACCCCGGAGCACCGGTGGCTGCGGCGCGCGCGGGGCCCCGGTCCAGGAAGAGGGTGTCTCCGTGGTGAAGCTTCACGACCAGACGTTCCGCGACGCACACCAGTCGATTCTGGCAACACGCTTGCGGACGGAGGATATGCTGCCCATCGCCCCGAAGATGGACCAGGTCGGCTGGTTCTCGATGGAGGTTTGGGGAGGAGCGACATTTGACGTCCCAATAAGGTTCCTGAACGAGGACCCCTGGGACAGGCTGAGAGCGCTCAAGGAGGCGATGCCGAACACGCCACTTCAGATGCTTGAGAGGGCGATGAACGTTGTTGCCTACCACAACTTCCCGGACGACATAGTCATAAAGTTCATCCAGCTTGCAAAGAAAAATGGCGTGGACTACTTCCGCATCTTCGACGCCCTCAACGACCTGCGCAACATGAAGGTGCCAATAAAGGCCGCTAAAGAGGCCGGTGGCCATGTCCAGGCCTGCCTCTGCTACACGATCTCACCGGTTCACACGGTCGAGAAGTTCGTCAATGACTTCCTCGAGCTTGAGAAAATGGGCGCCGACACACTTTGCATCAAGGACATGGCGGGCATGATATTCCCTGAAGATGCCTACAAAATCATCAAGGGCTACTATGACGCAGGCGGGAAGCGGCCGATGGACCTTCACACCCACATGACATCGGGCATGGGCGCAATGGCAGCCATGCGAGCGATTCAGGCTGGAGCAGAGATAATCGACGTCGCCATATCCCCGCTCAGCGGTGGCACGGGCCAGCTGCCGGCGGAGTCTATCGTGGCGGCCCTGAAGGGAACCCCCTATGACACTGGCTATGACCTGAAGCTACTGATGGAGATAAGGGAATACTTCAAGGAAATATGGAGGAAGTACAGGCACCTCCAGAGAATCGAGGCGATCAGGATCGACCCATCGGTCACGGTGCACCAGATTCCCGGTGGGATGCTCTCCAACCTAGTCGCCCAGCTGGAGCAACAGCAGGCGATGGATAAGTATGAGGAAGTCCTCAGGGAGGTGCCGAGAGTTAAGGAGGAGCTCGGCCACCCGCCCCTGGTGACGCCCACCTCGCAGATTGTGGGCGTTCAGGCGGTCTTCAACGTCCTTTTCGGAAGGTACAAAAAGATTCCTCACGAGACGGTGGAGTATGTCAGGGGGATGTATGGAAGGCCTCCGGCGCCAATCAAGAAGGAGATATACGAGCTCGTGCTGGGCAAGGACTGGAAGAGCAAGCTCGTGGAGTGCAGGCCCGCGGACCTGCTGCCCCCGGAGTTTGAGAAGAGGAAGGCGGAGCTCAAGGAGATGGGCCTCTACCGGAGGGACGAGGACGTCCTGACCTACGCAATATACCCCCAAGTGGGGCTGAAGTTCCTGAAGGGGGAGGCGAAGGCAGAGTTCACATCGAAGGAACTGCCC
This sequence comes from Thermoplasmata archaeon, assembly GCA_038851035.1. Lineage (NCBI taxonomy): Archaea > Methanobacteriati > Thermoplasmatota > Thermoplasmata > Thermoplasmata archaeon. Next base: position 12,863 of record JAWCLH010000009.1, on the reverse strand, counting down.
CTGCCATGGAACCACCCCTTGACCCGGACCTTCGTAAAGTCATTCTTTCCTGAAATCAAGGACCCGAACAAGCTCTGGCTGGAGCTGGAGCCTCCCGAGGCGCGCAGGGTGGCGGCCCAGCCAGCGCTGCCCACGGAGTTCGAGGTCGAGGTGGACGGGGAGCCCTTTGAGGTCAAGGTCACGCCCAAGGGCGGCTTCATTGTTGCGGGCAGTTGCGGGCCGGCCGCCGCCGGGCCGGTGAAGAGGACCCGGGAGAACACGCCCGGCGCAATAACCACGAGCCTCCAGGGAATGATAATTAAGCTCAAGGTGAAGGTCGGGGACCGCGTCAACAAGGGCGACACTGTCGGGATAATCGAAGCTATGAAGATGGAGCAGGAGATTAAGGCCGACGTCGGGGGCACAATCAAAGAGATTTACGTTAAAGAGGGCCAGCAGGTCTCCGTCGGCGACGTAATCATGAGGGCCGAGTGAGGGCGTTGGGAGAAGAGGAGGGCCGGGTGTGACGAGGGGAGGGTGGTGAGGACTTGCCGAGGGAGGACGGTCTCCTGAACAAGATTCTCGTCGCGAACAGAGGCGAGATAGCGATACGTGTGATGAGGGCATGCAAGGAGCTCGGCATCGCCACGGTGGCGGTTTATTCTGAGGCCGACCAGACCGCCTTATTCGTCCGCTATGCAGATGAAGCCCACCTCCTCGGCCCCCCTCCCGCGCGCGAGAGCTATCTGAAGATGGACAAAATAATTGATATCGCCCTCAAGACCGGCGCCGAGGGGATACATCCCGGTTACGGCTTCCTCGCTGAGAATCCTGAGTTCTCAGCCCTCTGCAAAAAGAACGGCATAGAGTTCATAGGCCCGACAGCAGAGGCGATTCTGGCCCTTGGCGACAAGGCGATATCTAAGAACACGATGAGGTCCAAGGGGGTCCCGGTGGTCCCCGGCACGCCCGATGGAATAGACGACATAAAAGCGGCGATGGACATCGCGGAGAGCGTCGGGTTCCCCGTGATTCTTAAGGCCTCGGCCGGGGGCGGCGGAATAGGTATGAGAATCGTGCACAAAAAAGAAGACCTCCCCGGAGCAATTGAAGCGACGCAAAGAATCGCCCTCTCGTCCTTCGGCAACCCGAAGGTGCTTTTGGAGAAGTATCTAGAGGAACCCAGGCACATCGAGTTCCAGATAATCGCGGACAAGAAGGGGAACACGATCCACGTTAACGAGCGCGAGTGCTCTGTCCAGAGGAGGCATCAGAAGCTAATTGAGGAGACCCCATCATGCGCGGTGACGCCCGAGATTCGAGAGAAAATGGGCAAGGCCGCGGTCACGGCGGCGAGGGCGGTGAACTACACGAACGCCGGCACTGTTGAGTTCATGTTCTCGAAGGGGAATTTCTATTTCCTAGAGGTTAACACGCGTCTTCAGGTCGAGCACCCGATAACCGAGCTGATAACGGGCATAGATTTGGTCAAGGAGCAGATAAGGGTCGCATCGGGGCTGGAGCTCCAATACAAACAGGAGGACGTCGTGGGAAGAGGGGCGGCGATGGAATGCAGAATCAACGCCGAGGACCCCCTGAACAACTTCCTTCCAGCGCCGGGGAAGATATTCAAGTACGCCGAGCCGGGCGGCATCGGAATACGGGTCGACAGCGGGGTCTACAGCGGCTTCACCATTCCCCCGTTCTATGACTCGCTGATCGCTAAGCTGTGTGCGTGGGGCAGAAACCGGGAGGAGTGCATCCGGAGGATGAGGCGTGCGCTCTGGGAGTTCCAGATCACCGGTGTTAAGACGAATATACCCTTCCATGAGGTGGTGCTGAACAACCCCAATTTCCTCGCCGGCTGCTACAACACCAACTTTATCGAGAAAGAGAATATCCTGACGCAGGTTCAGGAGTACGTGAGGACTAGAAAAGGCGCAGCTCAGGAGCAGAAGGTGGCGGCAATATCCGCCGCGATGAGTGCGGTGATGGCTGGCATCACAGCCCAGCAAGGCCAGAGCAGGGAGGAGAAAGGAGGCTGAGGAGGTCAGACCCGCGCGAGCTGATGCTGGGCCAGTGTGAATTTCAGATGGAGATGGTGGAAAAATGGATGCATGTGGCTTTGCGGAGGCGTATAGGCGCAGGAGGCTTCAGGCGCTCGAGTGGAGGAACTCCCTCGGGGTGGAGCACAGGCTCCTACTCTCGCTCGGCTTCGCCCTCTTGACCGCGCTCGCGGCGCAGGTCAGGGTCTACACCCCTCTCACGCCGGTGCCCTTCACCCTTCAGGTTATGACGGTCCTGATGGCAGGGGCGCTGCTGGGGAGATACTACGGCGGAGTGAGCATGTTGATCTATCTCGCTCTCGGAGCGTTTGGACTCCCGGTTTTCGCAGGCTGGAGGGGCGGAGCGGAAGTCATCGCCGGAGCCACCGGCGGCTACCTGATTGGCTTCGTTCTGGCGGCCTTCGCGATTGGATGGATTGTGGACGGAACGGCCTGGGGTAGGAGTAGCAGTGGAATACTCCTTGCAATGCTCGCTGGTGTTTTGCTCATATATCTGACCGCTTTCTTCAGTCTGGTCTTCGCTCTGGGTTGGCCTCCCCCTCAGGCGTTCGCGCTCGGGATTGCTCCATTCATCGGCGTTGACATCGCGAAGGCGCTCGCGGCCGCCGGGGTGTCAAGGGCTGTTTTGCCGGGCGTGGGTAAAGCTTCTGGCTGAAGGTGGTATTTTCCTCACCGGCCCCATCAACCAGTCCCCCACATCGCCTCTGTGAGTACCTACTCCCCAACGACCGGGGGCAGAGACCGGGGTGAGGAGTGATGCTGTTGGGGCTCCCACCTTACTCAAGATGCACGCAGTCCCCAGCGATAACCCTCACTGGGCCCTTCGCCGTCCTTATCAAGAGCGCGCCGCTCGCGTCTATTTCCTCCGCCAGCCCCTCGACTACCTCTTCGAGCGTATCGACACGTACCTTCCTACCCAGAGTCTCCGAGAGGGCGCGCCACTCTTCCAGAATGCCTCCCGTTTTCCCTCCTACGAATTCCAGATACCTTTTGTCCAGCTCCTCAACAACCCTGTATAGCAGGGGCTCGAGCTCGATAGTTCGACCGAGCAACTCCTGAATCGTTGTTGCGCGGGTCCAGAGCTCACTGGGGAGGAGGGCTAAGGGGAAGGAGGCGTTGATCCCGACGCCGACAATGACATGATCCAATATCTCTCCGCGGACGGAGAGTTCGGTCAGGACCCCGCAGACCTTCTTTCCTTGAATTAGAACGTCGTTGGGCCATTTGAGGCGGGACTCCAGCCTGTAGAGCCCCTTAAGCGCCCTCGCGACCGCGACCCCTGTCAGCAGGCCGAGCACCGGGACTTGAGCGGGGGGAACCCGTGGTTTAAGAACCACAGAGAACCATAGGCCCCCCGGCGGCGAGACCCAGGCGCGCCCCAAGCGTCCCCGGCCCCCGGTCTGGGTTCGCGCCACCACCACGGTGCCCTCGGGCTCCCCGGCCTCCGCGAGTTCCCGCGCTTTCTTGTTCGTTGACTCAAGGGAGTCGAACCTCAGAATTCTCGTTCTTGGCTCCGCTCTGCTCACCCCGGCAGGTGGGGGGATGGGCGGGGGGATAATTAAATACGCGGTGTCCGCGTACGGTGGCCCCTGGCGCCCCCCGCTATCGAGAGGTGCGATTGCCCCGGCCACCTCCGGGGCCCCCTGAGATCGCGCCGCCCTACGAAACCCCCTCCCGCAGGCGCCAAACATTTTATATTCCCAGTGGGATAGCGCGACCATGGTCCGGCTCGCCCTCATCGGGTGCGGCGCAATCGGCTCGACAATCGCCCAGAGGGTCGAAGATATCCCCGAGGTCGAGGCGATATATCTCTATGACCGCTCGCGCAGACTCAAGAACCACCTCGCGCGCAGCTTGAAAAAGGGCAGGGTGCTTAATGATATCGAGGAGATAATCGAGAGGTCCGACCTCGTCATCGAGGCCGCCTCCCAGCAGGCGGTCAAGGAGTATGTCCCAATGGCGCTCGAGAAGGGCAAGAGCGTGGTCATAATGAGCGTTGGGGCGCTGGTCGACCCAGTATTTAGGAGGAGAATCGAGAGGCTGGCGAAGGCCCGCCACCGCAAGATCTACATTCCCTCCGGAGCGGTCGCGGGCATCGATGGGGTCTCGGCAGGCTCAGCGGCCCGGGTTGAGAGGGCGACGCTCGTCACGATAAAGCACCCCAACGCGTTCAGGAACAACCAGTACGTAGTCGATAGAAAAATTGACCTAGATGGAATTAAGAAGGCCACGGTGATATACGAGGGCACGGCCGAGGATGCGGTGGTGCACTTCCCTCAGAACATCAACGTAGCGGCTACGCTCAGCCTCGCCGGGGTCGGTTTCAAAAAAACAAGGGTGCGCATAATCGCCGACCCGGCCGCAACAAGAAACATCCACAAGATTCTGCTGAAGGGCGAGTTCGGGGTGCTCGAGACTGAGGTGCGGAACGTCCCCTCCCCCCAGAACCCTCGGACGAGTTATCTGGCTGCGCTCTCCGCGGTCAGCGCGATTCGGAAAATCGTCGGCACAGTCTGGATTGGGGCCTGAGCTGCCATCCTCCCGACGGCCCCCCAGAAGATATCCGGGCCGAACGGGGGCTCCGTGCGAATGGGCTGCCGGGGCACCCGGGGTCCGCCTCGCTGTTTGACTCGACGGACGACGGACTATGGAGCAGTCTTCCTCCAGAGCAGCCTCTCCCCCCCGCTGCCGTTCGAGGTGAGAATCTCTAGTTCATAGCCGAGCTGGTCGTCGCTCTTTCTGTCCTGCCTCTTCATTACTTTTATGTGCTCCTCCCGAATCCAGGCGAGGCTGACATTCCTGTAGCTCCAGTCCCCGAACTCTCCGTCTCCGTCGGGGTCGAAGCCCACGGTGATGTTGATGGACCATTTCAGGACCTCCTTGGCCCCGGAACTGGCCCCGTCGTCAAAGTCGAAGCCGGGTATCCAGCTCTCGTCCATGTATATCCTCTCTAGGGGACAGGTGGTCTCGTTGAACAGCTGATAATTGTAAAGGGCGCCCTTTATCGCGCCATCCTTGTCTTTCACGAGAATGCTCAGGCAGAATGTCCCGACGAAGTGGTTCTTTATTGTTAAGTAAATCGGGGCGCCCTTGACCTGGAGCTCGACGCTCATGTCGGCGAAATCGTATGAGTAGAAGGAGCGGACCTCCAGCTCCCACGAGCGTTTCTTGAGCTTTATCTCGGGCTCCGTGTACTTGCACTCGACCATGTATTTACCGGGCGAGACGTAGACGCCCCTCAGGGGAGGCCCTCCGGCCATGCTGGTCTTGACCGACGAAACGGATACATCCTTCCCCCCCATATCCAGATACCTGAAAAGAGTGTAGTTCGAAGCCCTGGTCACGAAGTGTGCGTCAACGATAGATGTGGGAATTCTGAGCTGTAGGTAGCCCCACTCGTTGCTGTAGTTGACCCCGTCCTGTTCGCTGATGTACCGGCTCATCGCCTGCGCTTTGGAGAGCTTCTTCTGCCATTTCGTTATCTGGTCGCCGATTCTGGCGAGCGAGTTCGCCCACGCACCCACGTCGTCGGTCCTGACGGTTCCTGAGATTGTGAAGGAGATGGTCGTGTTCGCCGCTTTCTCCTCGGTCATGCCCTCAAGGTAGTCCCGAACATCGCTCTCAAGAAGTCTGTTGTTCGACCATTGATTATCGGTGATCTTGATTTCCGCGCCCGGGCCATCCTCCACCTGCCTCCAGAGTGTGATGATGAAGTACCTGAGGGACCTGACCGCCACAGCCTGGTGCTGCTTCGCCCACGAGTCGTCCATCGTGCGCGTCGAGAGGTTCTGGAGCTCGAAGGTCAGGTTTGCGTCGGTGGAGAGGGCCGCGAGCCTGTCGAGCGCAAGGGCGGCCCCGCGCGCTGTCCTGGCGGCGGCCATCGTCTCGTCGGAACGCATCCCGTTCAGGAGCGCGACGGTACCCAGTGTGTCGCGCAGGGTGCGTCCGACCGACTTCTGGGCCTGCTCCCTTGCTTCGTTGGAGAGGTTCCCCGTGACCATGCTCGAGACGGCGTCCCAGTTGAATATGATCAGGACAATGATTGTCAGTGCCATGAGGAAAAGGCCGACCGGGCCAAGGATGGCAGCGACGGTTGCCATGCCCAGAATGGAGGCCATCATACTTGCGAGCGAAACCGCGAAGGTGAAGACCGCCAGATAGAAAGAGACGGACGACTGGTCGGGGTCGGCCAGCAGGTCCTCGAGCCAGACCGGGTCGCCCCTGAACTTGTTCATCTCGGACAGGATGCACTGAGCTATCGTGAGGGCGCCGATGACAACGCTCGCAATCTCTCCAATAACGGCCAGCGCCACCTTGGCGCCCGTGACCAAACCGGCGGACTTAAACACGGCGGTGGCGATTCTCGCCACTAGCTGGCCGATTCTCAGGCCCAGCTTCACCGCGTCCATTGCTAGGTCAAGAGTCTCATAGGTGGTCAGGCACTTGTCGGAGTGATATTGGATAAATTTTGTGTATAATGAAAAGGCAATGACTATGATTCCCAGAATGTCGCCAATTGCTCCCACGGCCGTGGATTTCAAGTCAGCAGGTGTCGGGTCGTCCCAGGCCTTCGAGGACTTACTATCCACAAGAATCCAGCGCCCTCCGATTTTCTCGTATCTAAGCTCCCTTTGCCAGACATTCCCCTCAATTTTGATAGTCAACTTGTCCATCTGTCCAGAAGAACCGTAGCCGAACTCCACCCCCACCCTCATGACCTTGAACGCCTCTAGCCTGCCTGCCTCGTCAAGCTTTAACGAGCCAATCGCCTGCTCAACCCTCCTTATCACCTCGAGCGATATTCTGACGAAGGCCTGCATCCCCTTCGCGGAGCTCGCTCCGATGGCGTTTGAGGCCGCCGCCGCCCCCGAGGGTGTGGAGAGGTGGCTGTCCAGCCCCTCCCCCCACGCCAGAAGCCCACCCACGCTGCCCGAGCTGTTGCCGCCGAGGCCTTGCCAGTTCCAGGGCAGGGGGTACCCGCTGAGCCTGGAGAAAAGCTCGAAGAGCCTGACCATTCTAAACTCGGGCGGCGTGTCCCGGAGGTACTCGAAAATCAGCCTCCAGAGCCCCGCGTTCTCGAGCGACGCGCCCGCCGGGACCGTGACCTTCGTTCCGTCTCTGACATCTTTCGTCGTGCTACCGAGCAGGGGCTCGGTGCCGTCGAGTCTAAGAACCACGTCGAACTGGTGCGGGCCCGAGGGGACGCGGGTGAGCTCGATGCCCTCGGGACCCAGGTCCTCCGGGCTGAAGAGACCGGCGGGCTCGCCGTCCACGCTGAGCTCGAGCAAGAAGCCCTCCTGAAGTGCGCCGAGCCGGGTGCTGTACTCGCAGGACACGTCGACGTACACCGTCGAGGGTGCGGAGTAGAGATAGCTGTACTCCTCCCTAAAAGTATGAATGTCCTCTATCGCGCAGTGGTGCTCGGCCGACTCACTCGTCTTTCCACGCACGTTCTCTTCATGAACCACATGAAAATCGAGGTGCACAGGTATCGCTATGTGGACGAACTGTCTGGTGTTTGCCGGGCCAACGGCCAGCTCGTATAGGCCGTTCACAAACACCTCGAAAACAATGGGATCAACGCCGAGCTCTTCGCCCGCGAAACGGAGCAGTTTAAACTCCACCTCTGGGTGCAGAATCCATCCGGACTCTGACACAAGATGAAAGCTGGACAGAGGCCTGGCCCCCTTGACCGCCAGATAAGGATAGACGTCCCGACCATACCTGGCGAGTTCGATAGTCAATCCGGGCCGCGCCGAGCGAGGCAGCTCAGGATACAGAGGGGCATAGGGCAGAAGAGCGGAGAGGTTGGAGCTATCCGGAAGTTGTACAGAGCCTGCGGGGGCGGTGGCGAGGAATATTCTCTCGAGGAGATACATTGAGTCATTGAGTGCGTCCATGAAGACCCGGGGCAGTTCCATTCCATCAATCTCATAGCCAAGAGTATCGGGAAATAGGGCTCGAGGGTGTAGATACCTCTTCAACCTCAGGTCCGGAAGAGCTCTCTCCAGATACCCCCCGAACATCTCGCGCATGAAGAGCTCGACGAGGCCCTCGGGCGCACACTCCCTGCGCATCCTGGCCGCCTGCGACAGGACGTACGGGTACCATGATTCCAGCTCAGTGACGATGTCCAGTCTCTTGCTCACCTGCACCCCGTCACTTCTGCAGAATGTGACATTGACCACGCTGCTCGCCCTCAGCGCCGCGGGGCAGCTCATCCAGACCTCCATTCCGAACCGGTTCAGGGTCCTGATGGATCTGGGCGTAGCCGTCACAGAGGCGCTCTCGAGCTCGAGCGTTGTTGCTTTCGCATCCCTCCCAAAATGTTGTTTGATGTTCACGGAACGGATAGAATTGGTGAAATATCTCCTGAAGCTCTCTTCCACCCGCCATATTGATTGATATCCATCGCCCAACGCATTGCCCAGCTGGTCGCAGAGGGCGCGCTGAATCGCCCATTCCGACCCCTGATTCAGCTCCCTCCTGAGCGAGGGTAAAAAGGTCTCGATGGATGCCTCCCCCTCCCCATCACCCCCGCTGCCGTCGATTGCTGCTCTCTGCATGTATGCGGCCGTGATTGCGGAGCATATCAGTATCACCACCGCGACCAGCGCGAACGGCACCCTTCCCTTGCGGTCCCTCGAGAGACTCATTCTTTCACCTCCAGATGTAGAGCGTGACCGACACCCCCTCCTCCTCCAGCTCCAGCGGCGCAGAGCACGCGCTCCTCGGGTGCGGAACTTCGGACGGCGAGGCCGCCCTGTCGGAGATGAAAAGGATGTCTGAGCCTCCAGAGAAAAGCTGGACCGCGAAGTGATAACCATCTGGCGTGAGAATGTCATAGACCTCCCTGACCGCGCGCTCCAGCCCGGCTGGGCCCCCGCTGGAGTTCCAAAGGGCCCGGTCGCTCAATGCGAGAAGGCCCTCGAAAACGGTCCCCGAGAAAACGAGCGTCTCACCGTCCGAGGTCCAGTTCACGGGCCCGACCGTGCACTCCAGTGCGCAGGTCTGAATCTCTGAAGCGAGGCGCGCGGAGCGGGACGAAGAAGCCCCGGCGGCCTCCTGCGACCGTGAGAGAGAGGCGGAGAGATGAATCGCACCTGTGGCGACGAGGAGGATTATGAAGAATATGATGGCGTCGAAGAGCGCCGAAACGGCTTTCCCATCTCCTCTTATTTTCCTCATTTCCACATCACCACCGTGAGCTCCCCCGGGTTGTGCTCCCCACTCGACTCGACGACCACCACCGGACCCGAGACCCTCACTCCTGTGTTTGCCGGAACGGGCTTTCCGAAGCCCCAGACCTGTCCAGTGTGGAGGTCCGTGACGGTGATGTTGAAGTTGTGCGCGGGGTGGAGGCCGGAGCGAAGGCTCGTGTCGTTCAGGGAGCCGAGCCTTACGGTGTCAATATGGGCGGTCAGGGGCTCGCGCGAAATCGGGCTCCTCTCGAGCACGGGCGCCCAGCTCCTGAACGCCTCATAGAGTCGCTCGCAATCCCCATCGAGTCGCGCGAGCTCCACATCCTCTCCGAGGGAAGAACCTATCCTATATATGGATACGAAGAATATCGCCAGCCCGACCACAACGACCAGAAAGGCCGGGAGCTCCTCGAAGAAGCCCTCCGAAGCCCGCCGGTCGCGGGCGATGCGCCTGCACCCCTTCCCTCCGCTCCGCTCCCTATCCACCTGGCCCATGATGCTCTCTTGGGGGCTCCGGGTTTATATGGATAGTGTGGTAGGTACCATTTTCCCCCTCCTGTCCCGCCGCGGCTCAGGAGAGGAGGTGGAGGTTGCCCACCCGTACCCTCTTCAGGTGGCTCTTGGCTGCTTCCAAACACCCCATCGCCTCATCTCGGGAGGTGGTCGGGAGGTCCGACATCTCAAAGTCAGGGTGGAAGGCGAGGAGGGAGTAGGGTATGGATGGGTCGAGTGAGGCGATGAAGCGCGCTAGGGCGTCCACCTCCTCCACGCCAATGTAACCGGGAACGAGGAGGGTGCTCGCGGTCAGAAGCGGCGGCTCGGGCCTCTCAACAGCCATGCTGGCCACAGTCCTGAAGTTCTCTAGCGTTCTGCGATTCGAGACGCCGCATAAAGCGATGTGGAGGTTCTCGTCCCATGCCTTCAGGTCGAACTTGATGGTCCCGCCGGTTCTCAGGGAGAGCTCTGCCGCCTTTTTGAGTAGGGCGGGGGACATCGAGCCGTTGGTCTCCCAGCATATGCGCAGAATTCCCCTTGCGCTCTCGAGAGCGATTCTGGAGGCCGCGAGGGCGTGGGGCATCTGGGGCGTCGGGTCGCCGCCAAAATAACAGATGCACGACGTCTTTTCATCAACCATCGCGGCGAGCTCCTCCGCGCTCATCGCCTCTCTCCTCTCTATCATATATCTGAAGTGCCAGTTCTGGCAGAAGAGGCAGTCGAAGGAGCAGGCGCCGTAGAAGACGGCGAGATTTTTGTAGCCCCTCTCCGGGCCATTATAGTGAGCGTAGCGCGGGTACCCGGCGCCAGACCCGCCGGCGCAGAAGTCGGTGGCGACGCAGTTCGTCGGGAGGGGGTCGTAATAGGCGCTCACGATGCCCCTAATCGGGGTTCCTGCGATGTGGCGGAGCCGGCCGCCGCGGTTCTCGCGGAGCCCGCAGTAGCCCCTCTCGCCCCCCGCCATCGCGCACTCATTGGCGCACAGGGTGCAGCGGACTTTTCTCGCGTGGTCGGGATGGGACGGTGGTTCCATGGCACCGGGGACGCCGGAAGCGCCGGAGACACCGGAGAGACCGGGGGCGGCGGGGGGAGGCCCGGGCTGCCCGCCGGCGGGTCGGGCGCGGGTGAATGGGAGGGGGCGGCCGGGCGGGTGGGGAGGGAGGCCGAAGCGCCTCCGGCTCTCCGCATGAGCCCCGAGTGCGATGGGCAGGGCTTCCTCCGGCCTGCCCTTTATGCAGTCAGCGCAGAGGCCCAGCGCATCCGATATGAGCAATGATTCATGCCGGCATAGAAGGCAGAAATTTTTCCTCAGCTACCCACCCATCATGCTTAAATGCGCGGTGGAATAAAAAACCATCTGCTCAGAAGCACTCCAGCAACTCAACCAGTCTTCAAGGTTCCGGAGCCTCCTGATCGGCTTTCACCGCATTTCTCAATAAGAGACGTGCGGCCACGCCCCAGGACGTCCAGAGGGCGCCGGAGACCATGCCCAGGTACCCAAAAAGAACCGAACTGACGGCGGCGCTCAATTCGTACTCACGGTAGTCATAATAATTGGGGCTGACAAAAAAATAAATGAAAAATATCAGAGATAATATTCCGAAGACGATGCATTCGTGAGTGAAGGGTAGTGCCAGCCTCAGGTCCTGCGAGCGGGAAAGAATTCTCTCGAATTTTATGGTGGAACGTAACAAAAGAAGAAGGATTACTATGACTGCAACAAACCCTGGAAGCCAACATATCCCGTTAAACACCATCATGGACGAAATAAAACCGCACGAAATTATCATTCCGGCCATTGGAATCCCGTGTGAAAGTCTGCGCCCCCTCCAGACCCTCACCCAGACGAACCAGACGGCATGCCCCGGCGGCACCCCGAGCAGCGCAAACGCCGGTATGGAGAGCCCCGTCTCCAGCTTCCCCGCCGTGCCCTCGATTCTTATTACTCCCGAGTTCCCGCCGTGGAGGTCATGCGTGTATTCTGTCGAGTAGTGGAATTCCGCGTCCTTCAACCGATACGGCCCGAGAAACTGAACCCTGCCGTTGCAGAAAAGCCAGCCGGTTAATTCAGGGTCATCATGAAACTCGAAATCGCCCCGAACAGTGCCTGAGTCGGGATTCTCCAGGGGAGGAAATTCGTCCGCCCTGAAGTAGATCACATATACCGCGACGGAATGGAGCTCCCCATGAACCCCATGGGACTGCGCCCCGGCAATTGAAAGGAATAAAAGATAGGGTGTAACTATCAGAACCGTGAAAATAATGAAATCGCGCTTGACGGCATGAACATATTCCACTAACAGGGAGTTCCAATGCAGGCTCTTGATAGATGATACTGCCATTTAGTCGGCCAATCCCTGGCGACCGAGAGAAAGGTTAATCGCGTGGCAGGGCCTTACGGATGTTGATAGAACATGAACGCAAAGCCCTGCAATTACCCAAGGGTCAGGGTAGTACATAATCTTGTCGATGAACTGGTCCGGACAATCCGGTTCCCTAAAGACCGAATGCCGAGTACAACAACCGGGAAATCATCCGGGTTATCGCGTTCGCGGCGGTCGAGAACATGGACATCGAGAATGCAGCACATAAACTCAGGGCCATGGGCCTCCACTCCCCATCCCCTGATGTTGTCCATGCCCGTATTGGAGAGCTCTCCGAAATGGAGGTCATTGCGCTGTTTCAGCGCATCTCTGAGGAACAGCTGGCCCGCAGGAAGCTCCGCGGCTCCTGAAGAAGGGGGTTGATATAGCAATCGACCTCCACGAGCGGAGGACCTGGAGCAGGGCTAGCTCACCCTTCACCTGCCCGAGCGGTCTGCATGAAGGGACCGGGACGGCATATCGGATGATATCTATTGAGGTCGTTGTTCCTGGAATACGGCTGACCATGGCGAACCTTCCCATAACGGCCCTGGCCAACCGTCCGAAAATCGTCCTTGGACTGCTCCTTAAAGTGAGCCATTATGCCACCATAAATAACGTTCTCATGGACCGGGGCTTCTTCTGTGCCTCTCTCCTCGATGAGCTTACTCAGGCGGGATTCACCTGGCTGATGCCCGTACCGAGGTCAGAATCCATCAAGGAGCACTTATCCACTATCCGGGGGTTCTCATGGTGGG